>NZ_JADPKQ010000532.1:0-27925 GCF_023074015.1 Bradyrhizobium sp. 142 | reverse complement strand
GCCGCATCCGTCGTACACCCTCGTGAATGGATGCCGTGCCCATCGTGCCCCCTTTGTTCCAGGGCACCAAAAACACGACACTTCACGAGCTACAAACAGACGACAGATCACGTGCTACGGACAGCTGGATGTCCCGCCATTGCTTGCAAGAGAGAATCAAACCATGCTGCTTCTCAACCGGCATCCCGATTACCGAGCGATCCTGGATGTCGCCGATGCGGACACATTGAGTGTCGAGGCCGCTCGCGAAGTCGAGCGCTTTCTCAGGTATCGTGAAGGTCACAAGGAGACCCGCTCCTTTCATTGGCAAGCCTTGCTCGTGAGATTGGCGTTGGCTCGATTCATCTCAAGGATGAAGGTCATCGCCTCGGTCTTGGCAGCTTCAAGGCTTTGGGCGGCTCCTATGCCGTGATCCGGCTGGTGCTGGAGGAGGCGAGGCGGCGGCTCGGCCGAGACGTTGATGTGGCAGAGCTGAAAAGTTCTGAAGTGAAAGCCGTCGCGCGGGAGATGACGGTATCGTGCGCCACCGACGGTAATCACGGCAGATCAGTGGCGCAAGGTGCTCAGCTTGTTGGGGCAAAGTGCGCCATCTTCGTTCATTCAGGTGTCAGCGACGAGCGCATCGAGGCGATCGCTCGCTATGGTGCCCAGATGATCCGAGTCGATGGTAACTACGACGACTCAGTCAACGAGGCGTCGCGAGTTGCCGCGAAAAACGGCTGGATCACAGTGTCTGATACATCCTGGCCGGGTTACGAGCGCATCCCTAGCCTAGTGATGCAGGGATATACTGCCATTGTAAGTGAAGCACTGCGCCAGTTGCCCCGCGCGCCGACCCATGTTTTCGTCCAAGCGGGTGTGGGGGGTATTGCTGCAGCCGTGGCGGGGCATTTTTCAGTTCTGCTCGGCAAGAATCGCCCATTTTTCACAGTAGTCGACCCCGCGCGCGCAGCGTGCCTGTTTGAAAGCGCGCGTGCTGGGCGCGCTGTGAAGGTAAATCATGGGCAGTCGACAGTGATGGCGATGCTCGAATGCTACCAACCCTCGCTCATCGCGTGGCGCATCCTTTCGCGCACCGCGGATGCGTTTATGATTGTCGAGGACGAGGACGCAATCAGCGTTATGAGGCAGCTCGCCAATCCCAGAGATGCCGACCCTGCCATCGTTTCAGGCGAAAGTGGTGGTGTTGGTCTGGCGGGCTTACTGAAGGTCGCTTCCGACCAGGGCATGCGGGACAACGTCGCTCTCGGTCGAGATGCTCGGGTTCTGCTGATCAATACCGAGGGCGCGACCGATGCTCACCTGTACGAGGAACTCGTCGGCATGTCTCCAGCGCAGGTGTCTCTGACGAGCAGTTCGCCGGGTTAATAAGGCGGGAAAGCGCGCGATGCGAGGTCGGCATCCAGCGCGCCAACCAGCCTTCGGTTCCGGTCGGCGGTCTTTGAAGTACATTGAGGAACCTGCCAGGCTTGATTGCCTTGGGCAAACCCGAACACGTTGTGTGTCGCAGGCCACCGAGAGCTCAGCTTCGCCGCCTCGGGATCGGATCGAGCGGCGTCCGATAGACTTCGGTGTCTTCCGCGCTGGTAACGCGAACCGAACAGCCTTTGGCCTTGAGCTCCGGATGTACAATAGACAATTCGGTCGCAAGCTGGTCCGCTCGGTCGGCGGCAAGCTCAACATTCTCGAGGATAAGGCCGCCCTGATTCTTGTACTCCCCACTAACTACGAGATCAAAAGAGTAATACGGCATCCGAATGTCTCCCCACTTCTCGAATACTTCCGCGAAAGTGAGTATTGGCTACCCGATGTGTCCCCTCGTACGGCATGGGTTGATTGGTGCGCCTTCACCGCTCGAGCCGTCGTGAAATCCGATTGGACATGCGAGAGGCTACCTCCGGAAACTCAGCCAACTCAAGAGGCGGCGAAGGGCTCGATCTGGACCCCTAAACCAACACGAATGCGAGCAGGCTCGAGCAGAGCAACGCGATGCCCGCAGCTGTCAGCACCAGCAGGCCACCTGAGACAAGATCACAATCGTACATGAAGTGCCCTCGAATGCCTGAAAGCGGCCGGCGCGAGCGTCAGTGAAGTGATCTGGAGATCATTACTCAAACTTGACGCATTGTTTCTGCTATTGTGAAGGAGCCATTGCATTTTTTCCCCTCGGCTGCGGCCCAGTTCGCCGACTTGCGCCGAATAAAGCCGGTATCGAGTGGCACCTGACGGGTGATTTCGCAGCCCTACTCATATCGATTTCAGCCGATGTGAGTCGCTTCACACGTCCATTGGGCTATTTAGGTACCTTTCGAAATGCGCGGTCTTCTGATCCTGCTGATGGTCTTTGCCATCATGTTGGCGGCGCGCGGCAAGCGCCAGAATGGTTTCGAGCCGCTCCCGACCGCCTCAATGCCCGCAGTGAACGTTCTTCCGTAGCCAACGCGCTCGGCCCTCTCTGCCTAGAGAACATCTGGAAGCGATCGGAATGAGAACGCGCGAACGATGCCGGCGGGGCTGCTGCGGGCAACAGCCCCGCATGAAGCAAACAAGAGCCTGCTCACACGTGCCCGTGGCTTGGGTCTCGACCGGGCGGGAACAAGACCTGACTCCTTTTGAATACGCAGCGAGTGGTCTCAACGCGAGAGTACGGCTTGCTCCCGGCATCGGAAAGCTAAGTCTGCGGTCCTAGGCAGGCCAGGCTCATGCAGCCCTCGCTGCCTGAGGCTTTGGTGCGTTACCGCGCTGTCCGCTGCGGCGACACTTCGCGCGAGGCGACAGCTCGCGACTGCAGTTGTCGAGAAATAAGCCCCTCTGCTTGTCATCGATGGGATAGTGCTGGGCTGCGCGATTGTCCCATATCGCTACGTCTCCGACTCTCCAGCTCCATCGAACCGCATTTTCCGGTGCAATGATATAGGACTGCAGCATATCAAAGAGCTTTTGGCCGGTATCTCTTTGCAATCCGACGAAGCGGCCTCCGAAGTTGCCGAGGGCAAGGACGCGCTCACCGGTCTCGGGATGGATTCTAACCACCGGATGGTCCGAAACCGTCGTGTTTGCCCCGACGGCTTTCGAGTCCCCGGTTTCCGGAGAATCATCGTTATGAACAGCCCACAGTTCATCAGCGAGCTTACGCAGTGGTAGCGGAAGGTCGAGATATGCAGCTCGCATATTCGACCAGGCCGTCTCGCGACGGCCGGGCGCGATCGCCAGGGATCGCAGAACGGAGAGTCCAGGATCGACATGGGAGGTGATATTCGTAGACCAATGATCATCTGAACCAATTTCGGTGATCGGCGATGGTGCGGGAGGCCGGCCGAGCGGAGGCTGCTGGCCTAGCTTGGCGAGTACAGTCACCAGGCGCTCGTGCTGGACTTCATCAAGGTGCGTCTGATCACGGAAGAAGAGAACCTTATGGTCACGCACCAGTTGACGGATCGCGCAGAGAACGTCCTGCGGCGACTCGGCAGAAAGTCTGACGTTCACAATTTCGGCACCCAGCCGAGACGCGCACTTAACGATGTTTGCCCGTGGAATAAAGCTGCCAGCAATTCCAGCATTTCGCATCATTCTATCCTCGCTGCTACGATCCGGTGGACAGCACCTCCCACGCGCCGATTGCGTGAGTGAGAGTCGCTGACTTGGCGCGATCCTGCCCAGCCGAATACTGAGTGTTCTATGCGAGCGATGCCGCCGCACTCTACTGCGGTACGATGACCTCGCTCTGACCTTGAAAAACGTAAGACTGGTCTTCGCTCAGTCAATGAAACGAACTCGTCTTTGTTTCTGATAAGGTGCAATGTTTCATTTGCGCACATCGCCGTTGCTGCAATATCTGTTTGGGACGCCGCGAACTGTGCATCTGTAGGCCTAATCCCAAAGCCACATCCAGTAGGTGTTCATCTCTTCTGAACGTCAGCCCGCTGCCTTCGGAGACGATCTCCGCCTCAAAAAGACGATCGAGAGCTAGCGAGAAACTGATACAGATTGATGACGAGACTCCGCGCGGGTCGCATCAAAGCGAATCTTGAGGAGATCACTCGGCCGATCCGAGCAATAGACACGCTATGAGGTCAGAACTCGCGTAAGTCTGATCAGCACATGCTTGCCTGAGACGATTCGTCCTCATCAATGTGATCACGCAAATTCACACGAAGATTGTCGACCAAGTCTCACCCCACATTTGGGTCGCGGAAAGCTCCGTTCATTGGGGAAATCGCCGAGCTGAAAGGATCTCTGCCGCTCATTGACGAGTGCTGACAAACTTAGCATCCGAAATCCTCAAACGTACGCATCCGGCGTAGGCCGCAGGCTCACTGGATTATTCTGGCGGCCAGCGCTTAAGCAGCTCCGGGCTTTCCTTGTACATCCGGATGAGTTCGATCAGGTTTTCGATTCCGAAGTCAGTGAAGGCCTGGATGCCATGTTCTCCGACGCCATAGACCCAGATGGCGCCGTCTTCGATCTCCATTTCATTGGCGACGTCTCGCAGCCAGTCTTCGTCTTCGCCAAGATCCTCGGCAACACGGTTGATGGTGGTAACGTGATGAACCTTGTTGACGTGCATGATCACGCAGCTCGAGCGGAGATCGCCGTCGCCGGCGTCCAATTCCAGGGCAATAGCTCGTCCAGCCGATGAGCGGGATAGGCGGCGATGCGGGCGAGGATATCCGTGAGCCACGCCTGCGGATCGATGCCGTTCATTTTGGCCGAGACAATCAGGCTGTACATGGCCGCAGCGCGTCGTCCGCCGCGATCGGATCCGCAGAACAGCCAAGATTTCCGGCCAAGAGCGATGCCCCGCAATCCTCTTTCGGCGGCATTGTTGGATAGACACACACGTCCGTCCTCAAGGAACAGCGTGAAGCTCGCCCAGCGCTTCAGGATGTAATTGGACGCCTTTGCCAGGTCGTGCCCCCGGGAGAGCTTAGCGAGCCGTTCGCGCATATAGACCTGAAGATCCTCGACCAGAGGTCGGCTTAGCGTCTGCCGCACCTCCAGGCGCTCCTCAGTACTCTTGCCATTGATGGAGCGCTCGATCTCAAACAGCGCATCGATCCGCCGCACCACCTCGATCGCGATCGGAGACAGAGGGATTTCCTTTTTGCCGGCAGCCTTGCGCCGCGCATTCTCTTCGATATCGGCCATGGCAAAGAACGGGCGCCGCGCATGGACCCAGCACGCCGCCTCCCGGATCGGTCCAGGGCGGCGCCCAGCCAGATAGAGCTGGTTATACCCATCATAGGCGTCGGCCTGGAGAATGCCGGCATAACGGGCCAGATGCGCCTGGGGATGCTCGCCCTTGCGGTCGCGTGAGTAGTAGAACATCGCCGCTGGCGGTCCCGCACCACCAAATGGCCGGTCGTCCCGGACGTAGATCCAGCACCGTCCCGTGTCGGTCTTGCCCTTGGCCAGCACCGGGACGGTCGTATCATCGGCATGAAGACGCTCAGCCGCCATGACATGGGCTTCGAGGCGGCGCAGCAGTGGATCAAGCGCCGTACAGACCGATCCCACGGCGTCCGCCATGGTCGACAACGCAATCGGCACCCCTTCGAGAGCGTAGCGTTCCGCCTGACGGTTCAGGGGCTGATGCTGGCCGAACTTCTCGAACATGATCATCGCCAGCAGGCTGGGCCCGGCCCATCCTCGTGCGACCGCATGGAACGGCGCTGGCGCCTGGCTGATCTTCTCGCAGTCGCGGCAAGAGAACTTCTCGCGCACCGTCTCGATCACTTTCCACTGACGCGGCACCGATTCCAGCGTCCGGGTCACGTCTTCACCGAGTTTACGCAGGCGATTGCTGCCGCAGCACTCGCAGCTCGTCGGCGGATCGATCACCACCCGCTCGCGTGGGAGATGCTCGGGGAACGTCTGGCGCTCGGCGCGCTTGCGTGTAAATTCGCGCACCGTCGTCGTCCTCGCGACAGCCCGTTCCGCCGCCAGTTCGTCTTCCGTGGCGTCGGCTTCCAGCTCTTCGAACGTCAGTGCCAACTGGTCGATCAACCGCGATGATCGCTCCGACCGCTGCCCGTAGATCTGGCGCTCGAGCTTGGCGATCCGAAGCTTCTGATGGACGATCAGCGCGCTGTCTTCCGACGCCTTCGCGCGGGCAACCGCAAGCTCGGCTGCAATCTCCACCGCCTTGGCGCGCTCGACCGCCAGAGCCTCCTTCAGGGCTGCAATATCATCAGGACCAGCGTTGCGATCAGCATCCATGCGACGCAGTGAATCACAGATCGGATGCGTTGTGACTCCCCAAAAAGCTGAGGCCGCAGATTTATTTGCTCAGCCCGCGCTTTGCGGCCGCCAGCTGAGTTGCGGATTCCTCCAATCGATGCCCTCGAGCATGTAAGCCATCTGCGCCAATGAGATCGATACCGCACCGTCCGACGCCGAAGGCCAAATGAACTTGCCGCGGTCGAGCCGCTTGACATAGAGCGACATGCCCAACCCGTCGTGCCAAAGAATCTTGACCAGATCGCCGCGGCGACCGCGGAATATGTAAAGATCGCCTGCATGAGGATCGCGCTTCAGGCTCTCCTGAACCGCCAGTGCCAGGCTTTGCATGCCGCGGCGCATGTCCGTGTGGCCGGTCGCGATCCAGACCCTGACGCCGCTGGGAATCGGGATCATCGCGTTCGTCCATCCGCCAAGGCCGCAACAGCTGCCTTCACCGTTGACGCATCGACCGCGCCCGTGATCCGCATACGAGCCCCAGCAGCAAACTCAATCTCAATTGCGCCGCTGCTCGCTGGTCCAATCGGATCAGACGTCACCTCTGGATCTGGGACCAACTTCGCTGGGACGAAGCCCAATTGTGTGCCGGTGGCATCCTTTGGCTCGGGATGAAAAGAGCGGCGCCATCGCAGCAGCAGCGACCGCGAAAGGCCGTATCGCCGTGCCGTTGCCGTAACCTGGCGGGGACCCTGAAAGCTCTCTACAACGATCTTGAGCTTCTCCTCCTCAGACCAGCGCCGTCGCCGGCCCGTGTCCACCACCTGAAGCCGCTCGACTTGGGCGCTGCGCCTATCACTGTCCATAGAGACAGGTTCTTAGTCCCCAAGCCACTTCGCAAGGCGGCCGCCGCCGGAGGCGTACCCTCAAACCGACCCTATCAAGGGTACGCCTACACCGGAGGAACGTGTTCAATGGCCTCAATGAACAGCACGCAGGTTCGAATATTCTCGTGAGAAAGACTTCAAGATAGCTCTTGCTGCGAACCTAGCGAAATTTTCGCACAAAAGCTGCAAGATATCGCAACGAACGCCGCCAATCCTCCCGGGTAAATGAGTATCCGATGTCCGCTTGCACGATTTGACGACGTTTCGTGCGAGCTTGGAGTTGCCAGTGAGTTCATTTACTTGCTGAGCTCCTATTCAGTGCCCTTCGGGACGTTTCCTCCCTGACTTGGCCGCGCGGTATCTCGCGCGGCCTTTTTTCTCAATCGGTGAATAGCTGATTGCCCGGATTTGGAAGCCGCAGGAGCAACGCTATGACGCCGACCGCCGCGCAAGCCACACAAGACTCGTCTAACCTGCGCTATCGTCTGAAGGACCGATCACTTCTGCGGGAGGCCTGCTACATTGATGGCGCTTGGGTCGGCTCACCTCGCCTTTCGGTAAATAATCCGGCGACTGGCGTCGAGCTCGCCAAAGTGCCGCAGCTCTCAGCCGACGACTGCACGAGAGCCGTGGAGGCCGCCGAACGAGCGTTCCCTGCATGGGCTAAGCTCACAGCCAAGCAACGCTCGAACATCCTGCGCAAATGGTACGAACTGATCGTCGCCAATCGCGAGGATCTCGCGCTAATCCTGACCTCCGAGCAGGGCAAGCCGCTCTCCGAGGCGCTAGGCGAGGTCGATATCGGTGGCGCCTATGTCGAGTTCTATGCCGAAGAGGCGCGCCGCGTCTATGGCGAAACGATTCCCTCGCCGCGCCCGGATGCAAGGCTGCTTGCAATCAAGCAACCGATTGGCGTCTGCGGCGCCATCACGCCGTGGAACTTTCCCAACTCGATGATCACCCGCAAGGTCTCGCCGGCGCTCGCCGCAGGCTGCACCGTGGTGCTGAAGCCGGCCAGTGAGACGCCGCTATCGGCGCTTGCGCTTGCCGCGCTCGCGGAGAAGGCGGGCGTGCCCAAGGGCGTCTTGAACGTCATCACCGGAGCGTCGCGGCCGATAGGCAAGGTTTTGTGCGAGCACCCGGCCGTGCGCTTTGTCGGCTTCACCGGCTCGACGGAGGTCGGCAAGATACTCTACCAGCAGGCCTCCGTCGGCGTGAAGAAGCTCGGCCTCGAGCTCGGCGGTAACGCGCCTTTCGTGGTGTTCGACGACGCCGATATCGATGCCGCTGTCGAAGGCGCGATCGTGTCGAAGTATCGCAACATGGGTCAGACCTGCGTCTGCGCCAACCGCCTCTACGCACAGGCGGGTATCTATGAGGAATTCGTGCAGAAGCTCTCGGCCAAGGTCGCGGCGATGAAGATCGGTGACGGCACCGAGCAAGGGGTTGTGCAGGGGCCACTCATCAACATGGAAGCTATCGACAAGATCGAGCGTCACATCGCTGACGCGGTGGAGCGCGGCGCCAGGGTCGTGACCGGCGGCAAGCGGCATGCGCTGGGTCGCTCGTTCTTCGAGCCGACCGTGCTCGCCGATGTCAACGCGGACTCGTTGGTGTCGCAGGAGGAAACCTTCGGCCCGCTCGCACCCGTCATTCGCTTCAAGGACGAGGCCGACGTCATCGCGATGTGCAACGCCTCACCGTTCGGCCTTGCCTCCTACTTCTATTCACGCGATCTCGGCCGCGTCTGGCGCGTCGCCGAAGCACTTGAATCAGGCATGGTCGGCGTCAACACGGGCCTCATCACCACGGAAGTCGCGCCCTTCGGCGGCGTCAAGGAAAGCGGCCTCGGTCGCGAAGGTTCGCATCATGGCCTGGAAGAGTATGTCGAGATCAAATACGTGATGATGGCCGGTCTCTGAGCCCTGTGATCTAATGGCGACGAGTCCGTGTCTCGCGATCGCCATATTTGGGGTTTTGGCGGTAGTGTTGTCCTCTCGGCCGGCTGTAATTCGAAAACGTTAGCTGCTGTCCGGTGAACGGGTCGTATTGCCGGCATGCCACGTACCAGCGGGCGTGGCGCTTTCCGGGAAGCTGCTTCTCCTCAGATTGCTGGCACAAACATCATTTCTAACACACCCAACGCTTGAAAATGGGTTGAGGTTGTCAGGTCGGCAGTTGAGGAAGTTGTGAGTTGCCGCGATTCGACCTACGGTTCAGGCGTACGTTCAAGTGGTCTCTCGATCCGCCGCAGGCAGCGCCATCAGGCAAAACGGCAGCCAAGCCAAGAAGAGAGGATAGAAGAGGAGGCCAGCAAGCACGCCTTCGGCTGCTGTCGTGGAGGGGCGGTCGCGTGTTACGCTATCCGCAACGTGCCTATTCGTCCTAAAAGCATTGAAATCGATGATGGTCGCTGACATCTCTATAACCTGGTGTTTCCGTGCCAATCTCTCGATAGCGGGACGACGTTAAGGCCGACTCTATCTGCTTGCGGTCACGTGATGCCGTCGCGCGCGCGGCGCACTATTCAGCATCACATTCTTTTGGACGGACTCGCCAACGGCGTGCCAGAACCAACATTTTGTGCGATCACTCTCCATCCGTGATCCTGCAAGCGAACGACGCACCACTATCACGCAACTCGCGGCCAACGTACCATTCGAGGTCAGCGACCTGCCGCGCCTTGAGGCGATTGACGCATTTTCTGGAGCAAAGAGCCTTTCGCCAATTGTAGTAGCGGACCAGCCCAAACTGTCTCCCGCAAATAGCGCAGCACCGAGCTGAGCCTTGGCGGGAATTATCGAAGCCATTGCGCATTCTCGCCTCCTGTAGACGTTATGCCTTCGGCACTTTCAACCTGGTTACATCGCCCCCGCTCTGCTCGCGGCGCGTGTTACTGGGGTGACGCAGAGCATCGACGCCCACTGGGCCCGCATCACCTCTTGCCAGTGTGGCTCGACGTCCATCGGCAAGCTCCACCGGTCCGGGCAGGTTTTACCCTTGGTTAAGTGGCGATTGGTGCAATAAACGGCGCGGTCGCGAATAAATCCTGCAGCTTTCATCCAATCTTCGATGGAATCAGACGGATTGAGGCGTTGCGCGTATGTAAAGCCGCAGTTTCAGTCGCCGAGCAGAAGCCTCTGTTTCGGGATGAGGATTCGCATTCTTGGGGCTCAAGATTGCAGCATTCCATCAGGCCAGCAAGTCGGCAGCTTCCCTGATGCCGGCGTAGATTTCGTCAAGATCTGCCGCTGTCGTACAATATGGCGGCATCACATAAATCGTATTTCCAAGGGGGCGCAGCAGCAGATTGCGGTCGCTAAACAAGCGCTGAAGACTGGGACCAATGCTCGCGAGATAACCGCTATCAGCGGATTTCAGCTCGAGCGCTGTGACGGTCCCCGTCTGACGGACATTGTCAAATCGAGAGTCGATACGAAGTGGCGCGATAGCGCGCTCCTGCAAGTTTGCAATCGACCTTACGCGTTCGCGCAGCTCTCCGTCCTGCCAGAGCTCAAGATTGGCCCTTGCAGCCGCGCATGCGATGGGATTGGCCGTATACGAACTCGAATGAAAAAATGTGCGCCTACGATCTGTCGAATAGTGCGCTTTGAATATATCGGCCCGGCACAACGTCACCGCGAGTGGCAAAGCCCCGCCAGTCAGGCCTTTTGAATAGCAGGCAATATCAGGCGTAACGTTTGCCTGCTCGCAGGCGAATAGAGTGCCGGTGCGGCCCCAGCCGGTCATCACCTCATCGGCAACGAACAGGACGTCCAAGGATTCGCAGATTCGTTTCATCTCCTTGAGTACCCGGGCCGGGTACATCAGCATTCCGCCCGCTCCCAATATCAGCGGCTCAACTATGAAGCAGGCGGGGCTTTTGGTCCGACATACAGACTCGAGCACGTCGAGCGTTCTCTGCTCACACCCCACTGCGGGAAATGGGATTACGCTCACATCGAACAGCAGGGGCTCGTACGCCGTGCTGAACACGCCACGGGCGCCGACCGACATCGCTCCTATGGTGTCGCCGTGGTAGGAGTGTTGCATCACCGCAACATTCGTGCGACGTCTGCCGATATTGAGCCAATAGCCGAGCGCCATCTTCAGCGCAACTTCCACGCTCGTGGAGCCGCTGTCGGAGAAGAACACATAATCCAGTCCACTAGGTGTGAATTTTAGAATCTGCGCGGCAACATCCTCGGCCGGATCATGCGTATAACCAGCGAAGATGACCTGATTGAGCTTGCCGGCCTGCTCCTGGATCGCGCGCACGATATGCGGATGGCAATGACCGTGAGTCACAACCCACCAGGACGAGATTGCATCGATGATACGGCGACCATCATCGGTATAGAGATAGGCGCCCTCACCGCCAACAATTCTTGTCATCTCCCCCTGAAGTGCGTGTTGGGTGAACGGATGCCAAATTGGCGAGCGCCTCCCTTGCATCAGGTCAGGAAATCATCGCGGAGAAAGGACTCCTTGAAAGCGAGTTGCAGGCTCTCGGAGGTCAGGGGAGAAAGCCATGGCAAACGTCCCAACCACCGCACCCGTCCCATCTCGCAAACTGCGCTCTCACTCTCCGGATTCTTTTCACCAATGAAAGCGATCCCAAGGATGCGAATCTGACGCCTTCGAAGCGCCTCGAGCGAGAGCAATGAATGATTGATCGTGCCTAACCGAGTGCTCGCGCACAGCACGACGGGAACCTGCCATTGTTCAAAAACATCAATGTAAAGTCTGCCGTAGTTCAGCGGCACCATCACGCCACCGGCGCCCTCAATCACGAGCGGCCGGTCGTTCTTCTCCGGTAGCTTAAGCAAATCGACATCGATCCGAATGCCGTCGATTTCCGCCGAATGATGAGGGGAGGCGGGCGTTCGAAGGCGATAGAGCTCCGGAAGGATCCGATCTGCGTCCAGACAGCCCAGTCGCTCGACGAGCTGGGCGTCGGTCTCTCCTTCCAGACCGGCCTGAACGGGCTTCCAATAGTTCGCGCCAAGAAGATTGGCGAGCCCGGCTGAGAAGACCGTCTTCCCGATGCCGGTATCCGTGCCTACCACAACGATCTGCCGGCTCATCGCGCTTCACCTGTTGTCTCCTCGAACAAAGCATCGAGCATTGCACGCACGTCATCCTCCGCTACGTTGTTTGTCAGTGATATTCGCAGGCGAGCGGTGCCCTCCGGCACGGTAGGGGGCCGAATTCCTCGGATGTCGAAACCGCGCGATTGAAGTCTCGATGCCAGCCGCATCGTGCACGCGTTGTCGCCAACGAGGTGGGGTATAATTTGTGACGACGAGCGACTTCGCCACCCCCGCAGACGCATTTCCCTGTGCGTGAATGCGACCAAACGCGCCAGTCGTTCTTGATGCTGAGGCTCCTGTTCAAGGACCAAAAGCGCCTCTCGCACGGCCACGGCCATCAATGGTGAGGGCGCGGTCGCGAAAATAAAGGGACGACAACGGTTGACCATAAAGTCGCGCAATACACTGGGAGCCGTGACCAGCGCGCCGGCAGCGCCCAGTGCTTTACCGCAGGTGTGGACGATAAGGAGATTCTCGCGTCCTTCATACGATGCCGCGACCCCTCTCCCATGGGCGCCATATACACCAGTTGCATGGGCCTCATCGACCAACAGGAACGCGTCATATCGGTCGGCAATTTCAACCAGATGTTTGAGGGGTGCGAAATCGCCATCCATACTGTAGAGGCTTTCGACAACGATCCACACCCGCCCGCTTCCGCCCTGCACTCTCCAGCGACGAATGGTGACTTCGACCAGCTGCGGTTCGTTATGGCCAGCGAGTTGGCAGCTCGCTCGGCCGGCGCGTGCCCCCTCATGGATACTGGCGTGCACAAGCGAATCCAGGACGACCAAGTCGCCCCGCTGCGGCAGCGTGGTCAGAACTGAATAATTTGCAATGTAACCGCTGCCAAAGAAGAGAGATGCCTCCGCCCGGAAGAACCGGGCTGCCTCCGCTTCCAGAGCCTCGTGCTCCTCGCAATTGCCCCGCAGAAGCCGCGATCCGCCCGCACCAAGGGGGTCCGCGTTCGAGCGCAGCAGCGACCGCGCTTTTGATGCGCGGCGCATTCGCCAGCGCAAGATAATCATTCGAGGTGAAATCGATACCTGCGCGGGCTTTGAAACCTCGCAGCCGGTGGTCGCGCGCCAGATGCTCCAGGTCCGCGACGTAACTGCTAAGTTTGGACACGCAGACCGGCAGCATGCTAGTTCCCACTGGAGCCTTTCAGGCGACACCGAGCAATGAGAGCGTTTCTCAACCCGACAAAATCCGGTTATCCCGATCAACTTTCACGACGTGCGGGCTAAACGTTCGCGCCTCATTGTCGTTGAAGGAGGCGTATGCCACGATGATGAGCTTGTCTCCTGGTATGGCCAGCCGTGCGGCTGCAGGCTGCGGTCGATCGAGATCGCGCCGTCAGGGTGCAGATCGGCATCGGTCACAGAGGCACAATGGATCTTCCCCTTCATCAATGTAACATGCATGTCCCACCTACCACGGGAGGTCGCGCCCGACCAGTTGCAGCGTCAGCTCACTTGGACAAGCCAGAAGCGATGCCGAGCCTGCTCAACAAATTTGTGTCCCGATGAGCTTGCGGATTGTTCGTGGTCAACAGCATGTCGCCGATGAAGATGGAATTGGCACCGACCAAAAAGCACAGCGCCTGCAGCTCATCGCTCATATACTGCCGTCCGGCCGACAGGCGCACGACGCTCTTCGGCATCATGATCCGGGCAGTTGCGACCAGACGGACAGTCGCGATCGGATCTGGTCGTGCTGACCGGAACGCCCCTCACTTCATTCCACAAGTTGATTGGCACGCTTTCCGGATGAGTCGGCAGATTGGCAAGCAACAGCAGCATTCCGATTCGATCTTCAATGTCCTCCCCCATCCCGACAATGCCGCCGCTGCAGACCTTGATGCCGGCTTCGCGAACATTTGCCAGTGTGTCAATTCGGTCCTGCAGGCTTCGAGTGGTGATGACCCTGGCGTAGAACTCCGGCGAGGTGTCGACGTTATGATTGTAGAAGTCGAGCCCCGCTTTCGAGAGCCGTGCCGCCTGTCGCCTGTCCAGCATGCCGAGCGTGACGCAAGTTTCGAGTCCAAGCGCCTTCACCGCGCTCACCATATCGCACACCTAATCGAGATCTCGATCTTTCGGACTGCGCCAGGCCGCGGCCATGCAGAAGCGGGTCGCCCCAGCGTTCTTTGCGGCTTGAGCGGCAGCGGCCAGCTGAGCTCGATTCATCAGACGGGTGGCCCTCACGCCGGCGTCATAATGGGCGCTCTGCGAGCAATAGCCGCAATCTTCGGGACAGCCTCCGGTCTTGATACTGAGCAGGGCCGCGGTTTCGACGCGGTTTGCATCGAAATGCTCGCGATGAATGCTCTGTGCTTGAAACACGAGATCAGCGAAAGGCAAGCCATACAGGCTTTCGGCCTCTGCGCGCGTCCAATCATTGCGAACGGACTGCCTGGAGCCCCCCGCTTTCGCTCCCACTGCTAGACCAACTTTCACGAGGCTCGCTTCTGCATCGATGATCCAGCGATAGATATCCTGGATAATTATCGATAATTTCCCGTCCGGATGCTCAAACAACAGCTGTGGCGAACGTGCTTCAGGCTTGCGGCACGCCGCTAGCTACCGCTCGCGCCACTTTAAGGCTGCTGCGATGCGAAAAGACCGCGAAAGCCGCGCGACGATCGCAGAAATCCTGCGTGACCAAGCACTTCCTAGCCTTCCGACGTCGCACCACCACATGATAGATAATCTCGGTGAACGGTGAGAACACGACAATCGCTGAGCGCATCGCCAACGCGATCGGAGAGCGGATCATCAGCGGGGCATTGCGGCCCGACGCACCGCTACGTCAGGATCATATCGCGCGGGAATTCAGTTCAAGCCAACGTTCCGGTGCGCGAGGCGTTTCGACTACTCGAAGCCAGACATCTCGTTGTCACTATTCCGCGCCGAGGCGTGCGCGTGGCTCCGCTGGATACCGAGTCCGTAAAGGAGATCGCCGGTCGGGCAGCGCTCGAGGTGGTTGCGCTGCGCAACTCAGTCTCAAGGCGCACATCTCACGGTTTTGGAGTAATCGAGCTGGCTTTGATTGATGGAGATAAAGCCCGGACCGTCGAGGAGTTCGAGAGGGCAAACCGTGCGTTTCACCACGCCCTGGTGGCGCCTTGCGGGATGCCGCGACTGCTTGCGAGTCTTGATGGATTGCAGCTTGCGAATTCCCGTTTGGTGTTCGCCATCGCACGCAGTGGCGGCTGGAGACCACGATCGAACCAGGATCACCGCCTGATTGTACAGGCGCTGCGCGCGTACGACGTCGATCGAGCTTGCGATCTGCTCGCTCGCCATATTCAGACGATCGAGCGGCTTTCTATTTCAGCGACTGCACGCGGAAGGCGATTAGGCGCGCCTATCGCATGCGCGCAGGAATACTGATCTGCTGAGCAGCGAGTGATGCGAGCGCCATTGCAGCCCTCGCCGAAGATCGTTATCGGACCTTCTTGCGATATAAACCCAGGTCTCCATGATTCGTCACATCGTCCTGTTCAGCGCCAAAGATCACGCCACGATAGACCAGATCATCGCGGGCCGTTCCGTTCTCACTCTAATCCCGCATGCACGCCGGCTCGAGATCGCTCGCAATCGCAAGAGTGACCAACTTGGCAATGATATTGACGTCGTCGTCTATGGGGAGTTTGACAACGAGACGGAACTCGCAGCGTATAAAGCGCATAATCTATATAGGGAGTCGGTCAGGCGCGTACGACCGCTGAGAGAGATGCTGTTTGCGGCCGATTATGACGAAGCAATCGATGCCCATGTCCGCCCAATCGCGGCGGTCGGCCCGCTCGTTCCGCGCAATGATGGATGAGATTATGCAGGAGATCAGCGCGACGAGCTTGATGAGCCCAGGCATGCGGTCATTGCCTCTGCCTGGCTGTCAGGGTCGAGCTCCACTGTGCGCCGGCGTCTGATTTGGCTGACAACCGATGCATATTCGCGAATTGCAGTGGATCGAGCCTATCCAAGCGATGCGGCGGCTGGCAGATCGGGCGAATCTTACCTTTCTAGATAGCGCTGCCGGGCACGAGGCGCTTGGGCGCTACTCATATCTGAGCTGCGACCCATTCAGCACGTATATGGTTGAGGATGCACAGGCGAGCTGGAATGGCGCGGTCGTCAAAGGCGATCCGTGGGATGTCTTGCGCGGTCTGCTGGCCAGATATCCGCAGGAGCATTGTTTCGAACTCCCGCCCTTCCAAGGCGGCGCGGCCGGGTTCCTCGGTTATGAGTTGAACAGGACTCTGGAGCGTATGGCAGCATCCGCGAGTTCGGGGCAGCGCTTGCCTCAGGCGATCTTGCACTTCTATGACGTGGTCGTCAGCTTCGATCATCGGTTTAAGAGATGTTTGATCGTCTCTACGGGCTGGCCCGAGCAAGATCCTGCAGCACGCGCCGAGCGCGCGCGCTGCAGAGCCGATGAGGTTGCTGCGCTGCTTGCCGCCCGAACACCGCCGCCGGCTCCGCTCCCAAGCGCAGTGGTCGCATGGGAGTCCAATTTTTCGCGCCGGGATTACGTTGCGGCAGTGGAGCGCGTGATCGAATTGATTCTGGCAGGCGACCTCTTCCAGGCGAATATTGCGCAGCGGTTCACGGCGCGCCTGCCGGACTCCTTCGATCCGGTCGCCCTCTTCCATCGCCTCCGGACCCTGAACCCTGCTCCTTTTGCGGCGCTCTTGCGCTACGGCAAGCTCACCATCGCGTCGAGCTCACCGGAGCGATTTCTGAAGCTTGACGGACGGAATGTCGAAACGCGCCCCATCAAGGGCACGATCGCGCGTTCCGTTGATGCCAAGGAAGACCAGCGCCGGACGGAACTGATCTTCCCCCGAAAAAATGGACAGGGTTAAGCAGCTTTTAGCTGCATCTCGATCGGGCTGATATAGCCGATCGCCGAGTGGCGACGAATACGGTTATAGAAGCCCTCGATGTAAGCAAAGATATCGCGTGTTGCCTCCTGCCGTGTTGCGTAATGCCGGTGATGGATCGGTTTTGAGCGTGTGAAAGAAGCTTTCCATTGGGGCATTATCATAGCAATCGCCCTTGCGGCTCATCGAGGCCCTGAAGCCGGCGGACTGGATAAGCTTACGATAATCCTCGGAAGCATATTGAACACCCCGATCGGAATGGTGGATCAGGCCGCGGCCAGGCCGCTGCGCCGAGATGGCCATCTTCAATGCTGCCAAGGGCAGGTCGGCGCGCAGATGGTCCTCCATCGCCAGCCGACAATCCTGCGACTATACAAATCCATGACGGTGGCCAGATAGAGCCAGCCCTGATCGGTCTCGACGTAGGTGATGTCGGCGAGCCAGACGCGGTTTGGCGCGGCAGCTACGAAGTTCCGATTCAGCAGGTTCGAGGCGATCGGAAGGTCGTGCCGGCTGTCGGTGGTCCGCACCCACCGTGGCCGCGCCATGATGGCCCGGATCCCGTGATGGCGCATCAATCGCTCGATGCGACCGCGGCTCGCCCCGCGGCCCTGGGCCTTCAGTTCGATATGGATGCGGGGACTGCCATAGCGTCCATAGGCGTCGCGATGGACCCGCTTGATGTCGTCGACGAGCTCACGATTGGCGGCCGAGCGTCGGCTCTCCGGGCGCGAGCGCCATGCGTAATAGCCGGCCGGCGATACCTCGAGCACCTCGCACAGCATCCTCACCGGATAATCAGCGCGGCGATCTTCGATGAAGCGAAATCTCATTTCGGAACTCCAGCAAAGATCGCGATCGACTTTTTTAAAATGTCGCGCTCCATGCGCAGCCGCTCGTTCTCTCGCTGCAAACGAGCGATCTCCGCCGCGTGGTCCGCCGACGGCAGCGTCACCTGCGTTGTGGGGCGCCGCGACGCCGCCGTCGGCTCCCGCCCAGCCCCACGAAGTTCAACCCAGCGCCGTAAAACCGAATCGCGAAGGCCAAGTTCCTTGGCAACCGATCCGATCGAGCGGCCACTCGAAGCTACAAGATCGACCGCTTGCCGCTTGTAGTCTTCCGTAAACGACCGACGTTGACGTTCTTCCATCTGACACCCTCTTGGCTCTCCGAGCCTACTACAGGTGTCCATCAATTCGGAGGAGGTTCAGAACTCCTCTGTGCGTCCGAAAAGGACCGCGCCGAGAACGTCATGATCGTCGACCCTTTTGCGTAACGATCTGTCGCGCGTGTGCACCGCGCATTCCGTTGAGGCGCCGGTGCTTTGCGGTTTGGAGTCTTACGCCGCGGTACACCATCTCACGTCGGTCATCACTGGTGAGCTTGCGGCGCGGGAAGACGCTGTGACGCTTCTTAGGGCCTGCTTTCCTGGGGATCCATTACGGGAGCGCCCAAGGTGCGATCGATGGAGATCATCAGTGAAATCGAGCAGGTGGCGAGAGAAGTCTATTGCGGCTCGATTGGCTTTATTGGCTTCAGCGGGCACATGGACACGAACATTGCAATCCGCACCGTCACTGTCAGCGATGATCTGGCGGTAGTTCACGCAGGGAGCGGCATAACGGCGATGTCAGACCCCGGGGCCGAATACAAGGAGACGATCGCCAAGGCGCAACGCATCTTGGACGCATTTGACAATGACAGTCACGGTGCATCATGATTCTCATCATCGATAACTACGACTCTCTCGTTTTCAATATTGCCCGCTACTTCCACAAGCTTGGCGAGACAACCGAGGTGATCCGAAACGACGCCATCGGCATCAGCGATCTTGTTGACCTCAGACCAAGCGCCGTTGTCATATCGCCGGGCCCATGCACACCAACGGAGGCCGGAATATCGACTGCCGTCGTCCGGGAGCTCTCAGGTTCCGTTCCAATTCTCGGTATTTGCCTCGGACATCAGTGTATTGGGAGTGTTTTCGGCGCAAGTGTGGGACGTGCACGCCGTCCAATGCACGGCCGATCCTCATCCATCGCGCATGACGGTCGAGGATTGTTCGATGGACTCCCCTCTCCACTTCAAGTCGGCCGCTACCATTCCCTCATTGTCGAACTGGACGGTTCGTGCGCGCCTGATCTTGCGGTGACGGCGCGCTCCGAAGAGGGCGAGATCATGGCCCTCGCGCATCGCGAGCAACCAACCTACGGCCTGCAGTTTCATCCCGAATCAATACTGACCCAAGACGGCCATCTGCTGCTGGCGAACTTCTTGCGGCTCGGATCCAGGCCGACACCTTCGAGAACGCGTCCTACCTGCTCCGCTCACGCTCCGGGCTCGGGAAGCGCGCCAGGAGCGCTCGGCCTCGGCCGCCAACCCGTGACGTAGATGGCGATTAGCCAAAGCACGGGCAACAATATGAGCAGCGATGCCACCGCGGCGATCGTCGGATCGATTTGGTTTCGCATGTTCTCCCACATCTTCAGCGGCAAGGTGCGGATCGAGAACCCACTTACCAGGGACGTCTTCACCACCTCGTCGAACGAATGGATGAAGGCGAATAGCGCACCCCCGATCACGCCCGGCCGTATAAGCGGCAACGTTACCCGCCTGAAGGTTTGCAGCGGCCCGGCCCGCATGCTTTGCGCTGCTTGCTCCAACCGTCGGTCGAAATTTGCCAGCGTCGCCGAGACGATCACCACGACATAGGCGCTCGAGCCGATGCTGTGGGTCAGAATTATACCGGTTTGCGTGCCGATCAGTCCCAGATTGAGCAGCCCGAGATAGGCTGCAATGCCAACGACGATGCTTGGAAATGTGATTGGCGCCAGGATCACCATAGTAAGGGAGCTGCGCAACCGCGAAGAGCTACGGTTGAGGCCATAAGCCGCGAGCGTCCCCACAACCGTCGAGAGGATGGCGACCGCAATCGCAATTTGGATGCTGGTCCAGGCAGCCCCGGTCCAGGATGGATCGCCGAAGAAGGACCGGTACCATTTTAGCGAAAGGCGCGAGGGTGGGAATTCCAGGAATGTGCCGTCGCTGAAGGACATGATAACGACCACAACGCTCGGAAACAGCAGATAGAACATGACCAGTCCGACAAACACGGCACCCACGATTTTCCACCACGGGCTCTCGCCGCGCGCCTGGTAGAGCTTGGCCGTCCAGCGCTTCGCACGATAAGGACACGCCAACTCATCGAGATAGCCTGTCAGGGAGCCGAATGATGGAAGTCCGCTGCTCCAAGCCACTCGACCGGCTCGGGCTGCGGGGACCCGCGTCCCAGAAAGATCGAGGCCAACAACTGAGAGCACGACCGCGGCGATGCCCAGGAGAATGAAAGCCGAAGTCGCAGTATATGCCATGTTGAAGGAGCTTGCGACTTGCGCGGCAATGAAATTCGACAGCATGGCGTCACGTAATCCGCCCAGGGCCGCTGGTGTGATGTAGAAGCCGAGACAGAGCACGAAGACGAGCAATGACCCGCTACGAACGCCCGGCAGGCTCATTGGGAAGAAGACACGCCAGAAGGCGGCAAGGGGGGTCGCTCCCATACTGCGAGCGGCTGCCATCAGCGACTTGTCTATGCCCATCATCACGCTGACCAGCGGCAGAATCATTACGGGCAGCATGATATGCACTATCCCGACATAGACGGCCATGCGACTGTAGATAAGCGGCAACGGGCTGGAGATCAGGTGCAGCTCAAGCAGCAGGTTGTTGATCAGGCCGCGGTCGCCGAGGATCACAATCCATGCATAAGTGCGCACCAGGAGACTGGTCAGATACGGAATGACGACGAATATGAGGAGCACGGTGCGCAGGCGCTTCGAGACGGCAGTGATCAGGTAAGCCGTGGGGTAGCCGATGATGAGACAGATGGCGGTGGCCACCATGCTCACTTCAATCGTCTGAAAAAGCACGCGGACGTTCGCCCGCTGACGAAGAAATGCCTGGTAATTGACGAGCGAGAAGTCAGGCGCGTTGAGGCTGGTCAAGAAGAGCAGAAAGATGGGTATGCCGAACACAACAAGCAGGATTGCGAAGGCAGGTACGGTCAGCCCGACAGGCATTCGCCCTAGCTTTTTAAATCGTTCCATCGGCTTGCTCCCTCCCCGCTATTTTGCGACGAAGCGCACGTCGGAACGCAACCAGTGGAGCTGGACTTTGTCCCCGGGCCTGAAGATATCCTGGCCCGCTGCAACATGCTCGCGGACGATGAGCACGCTACTCGCGACACGTACCCGGTATTTGCGTAAAGCTCCCGCATAGACCATGTCGTCCACAGTGCCGGTGACGGACTGGCGCAGAGTAGCATCAGCGCAAGGCAATTCTGCTCCAGCGGTAAGACGCACACGTTCAGGTCGGATCATGGCGATCGTGCCCGCTGGCTGTGCTCCCGAGGATCCGACCTTGAAACAAGCATCTTCAAGGCAATTGGATTCGCCCAGAAAATTGGCGACAAAGCGGGTCGCCGGACGATCGTAGAGCGCCTCGGGCGTATCAGTCTGCTCGATTTGACCCTCGCGCATAACGACAATGCGATCCGACATCGTGAGCGCCTCCTCCTGATCGTGCGTCACGCAGACGGTGGTGATGCCAAATTCTTTGTGTAGGCTCTTGATCTCGCTTTGCATTTGCTCACGCAGATTGCGATCGAGCGCACCGAGCGGTTCGTCAAGCAGCAAGATCGGCGGGTCGGCAATCACGGCGCGGGCAAGTGCTACCCGTTGCTGCTGACCGCCACTCAACTGCGAGGGCATGCGGTCACCAAAGTCGCCGAGGTGTACGCGTTCAAGGATACGGTCAACTCGCGCTCTCCGCTCGGCTGCCTTGATGCCGCGCGTCTCGAGCGGAAACTCGAGATTCCGGCGAACCGTGAGATGCGGAAACAGGGCATAGCTCTGGAAGACGATGCCCTGGTCGCGACGGTAAGACGGAACTGCCACGACCGATTTTCCGCAGATCGTGATGTTTCCCTTGGTGGGCGCTTCGAAGCCGGCGAGCAGCATCAAAGTTGTCGTCTTGCCCGAACCGCTGGGGCCTAGAATGGTGAGGAATTCGCCACGATAAACGATCAGAGACACATCCCGCAGCGCGGTGATGGGACCATACGTCTTTGTGACATTGCAGAATTCGATCTGCGCTGGGATCAACGTTTGCTCCGCTGATTCGGTCGGGGATATTGGAATGCGCACCAACTCGGGAGTCATCTATCCGATAATTGGCTTGGCGAGATGCTCGCTTCGGTACCTCGCTGGAGCGCTCTGATCTTCCGCATCATGACTGGCATCCATCAGAGCAGAACCCATTCGTTCCAACGCTGACGCAGGCGCTCGGCATTTGAGAGGCCTCCCGAACCGATCTCGCTGTACCAGCTCGTATTCAGAGGAACGCTGGTCGCCAGGTAATCAGGATGGCTGGAGAGTTTGCGGGCCATATTCTCCGGGATCGTCTTGAACGCGTTTCGGTTGGTTGGACCGTAGGACATCCGCTGGGCAAAGGCGGCCTGGCGGTCCGCGCGCGTGGCGAATTCGATGAATTTCTGCGCGTTCGCCGCGTTAGGGCTCCCCTTCGGGATCGTCCAGTAGTCCCATATCAGTTTGGAATGCTTTCGATTGATCTCGAGTGGTGCGCCCTGGTCCATCAAGAGGGTGACGCGACCATCAAACGCATTTACGAGATCAGCGGTCTTGTCGTGCATGATTTGTTGGATCTCGGATCCAACCGTCCACCATTTGCGGACGTGCGGCTTTATCTTGTCTAGACTGGCAAAGACGCGGTTGATGTCCATCGGGTAGAGCTTGTCGACAGGAACGCCGTCTGCCAACAGGGCTTCCTCCCAAGGGCCCTCGGATCCGCGTTGACCTGACTGCAGCACGCGGACACCCGGGAAGGCCTTGACGTCCCAAAACTCTGCCCAAGAAGTTGGCCGTGGTCGGCCGGCGGGAAATTTCTGCGTATTGTAGACCATGACATTGGCGTAGATGAGCGCTCCAACGCCGAACGGGTCCTTGGCGAAGTCGACGATAGCTTCGAGTTCCTCTTTCCGGTAGATGGAGTAGTCGATCGGCTCAAGATAGCCTTTCGCGCTTGCAACACGCGTTGAATTTGCGCTGAGGTCCATGACATCGACGGTGACGTTCTTGGTGGTCACCATTAGCTCGACCTGCGCCAACGTGGAATCGTCGGTGATCGAGGTCACCTTGATTCCTATTTCGGCTTGGAATGGCTTGACGTAAGCCTCGATGTTTGCCTTGCCCCAATCACCCCCGCCAACAGCGACACGCAGTTCGTCGGTTGGCCGTGCAAGAGCGCGACCAAAGGTGGAATTCAGTGCGCCAACTGCCAGAGCTGACGAACTCACCTGCATGAGGTGTCTGCGGTTTACCAAAGAGGCCATTCCTTACGCTCCAAAGCTGAAATTGCTGAATTCGTTTGGAAGTCTGCATTTTTGGTTTTGAGCCAGAGTAGTGCGCCCTAGAGACAGAATCCTTCAAAGTCCTGCTTTTGACCACAGAAATTCTGCGCTTCGGACTGTATTCTTGCGTTTTCAGGGGCAGCGGGCGGGTGCATTCCATCGGTGGTACGCAACACAGCTTGGGCTGACATGGGGGTAGGGACCTTCATCAAGCTCTGCCCTTGGCCCGCCGCAGGCCACCGCCAAAGTCTCGCCTTGCTCCTACGATCCACGTCAGTTGGACTCAAAGGTGGTTCTAACCGCCTTCACTGACGCCATGATGCATCGATGCACTTCCTGGACCCGTCTTGTATCGTGAGTATCGGGATGTGAGGTGAGCCAGTAGCTCCGTACAAATCGCACATCAGGAAGCAAACGCTGCAGCTCGGGATAACTGCTGGCGGCATAATCGTGCAAAATTCCAACGCCATGCCCGCTTCGTATGGCCTCGATCTGGGCAACCACACTTCCGCATTCGTATCGCCGCGACATCAGCGTCCCAAGCACTGAAGCGTAATCCAGAGCCCGGCTGTAGGCGAAGTCCTCCACATGGGTAACGAACAGCCGGCCTGTCAGGTCAGACTGTTTTTCAATGGGACCTTCACGCGACAGATAGCTCTCGGCTGCATAGACGCTGAGGGTGTAATCGGTCAATTTCGATAGGATCAATCGCCCCTGCTTTGGCCGGTCGAGTGTAATCGCGATATCAGCCTCTCGACGCGATAAGGAAAAGGTGCGTGGCAGCGGCACGAGCTGAATGATCAGTCCCGGATGTTTGGCCGCAAGCGCCCCCAGTTGATCGGCCAGAAAATAGTTTCCGAGTCCATCGGGCGCACCCACGCGGACTGTGCCAGTGATCGCTTCGGCAAGGCCGGCGATGCTGGCGCCCACTTTGAGAAATTCGCTTTCGGCGCGTTCGGCTGCTGCCACAAGGGCTTCGCCCGCTGCTGTCAACACGCAACCGGACGAATGGCGCTCAAGGAGCTTGACCTTGAGACTCTTCTCCAGCGCCGTGACTTGACGCGCAACAGTCGCATGATTCAGCCGCAAATGCTTTGCCGCTTTCAAAAATTGACCGGCACGCGCGACTTCCAGGAAGATGCGGACCCTCTCCTAGTCCATGGACGACACTTTCTGCACAACGGAGCCGCGAATTCGGTCGTTGATGCGCAAGTTCATGCGCTCGTTATGCGATGCGATCAAGCGATTTGCAGAGGAGTACTGACGTGTCCGCGACCATTCCGAATTTCATCAATGGCGAAGTGGTGCAGAGCAGGAGCGGCAGGACTTCGCCGGTGTTCAATCCCGCAACCGGCAAACAATCGGGAACGCTGGGCCTTGCTTCAGCGGACGAGGTGGGAGCTGCTGTAGCTGCCGCCCGGGCCGCCTTCCCGGCTTGGGCCGCTACGCCTCCGCTCCGGCGAGCGCGGATTCTCAACCGCTTCTTGCGCATTCTTGAAGAGCGGATCGACGAGCTCGCCATTGCCATTACAGACGAACACGGCAAGGTTCTATCGGATGCCAAGGGCGAGGTTCAACGGGGAATGGAAGTGGTGGAGTTCGCCACGGGCGCGCCGCAGCTTTTGAAGGGCGAGATCACGGAAAACGTAGGTTCGCGCGTTGACAGTCATTCGCTGCGGCAGCCGCTAGGTGTCGTGGCCGGCATCACGCCGTTCAACTTTCCGGCTATGGTCCCAATGTGGATGTTCCCCATCGCTCTCGCCTGTGGCAACACATTCATTCTCAAACCTTCTGAACGCGATCCGTCTGCTTCGCTTATCCTGGCGAAATGGCTTGAAGAAGCAGGCCTGCCCCGCGGCGTCTTCAACGTCGTGCAGGGCGATAAGGAAGCGGTTGACGCGCTTCTTACACATCCTGACGTTGCGGCCGTCAGTTTCGTCGGCTCGACGCCAATTGCGCGCTACGTCTACGAAACCGCCACCCGGCATGGCAAGCGCTGCCAGGCCCTCGGCGGAGCCAAGAACCACATGATCGTCATGCCGGACGCCGACATGGATCAGGCCGTGGATGCCCTCATGGGCGCTGCCTATGGCTCGGCGGGCGAGCGCTGCATGGCCATTTCAGTCGCAGTCCCGATTGGCGAGACGACTGCCGAACGCCTGATCCAAAAGCTGGCCCCGAAGATGCGGGCATTGAACATCGGTCCCGGCACCGATCCCGACGCCGAGATGGGTCCCCTGGTGACCAAACAGCATCTCGAAAAGGTTCGCGCCTATATTGACGCGGGGGTTGCCGAGGGGGCCGAGCTCGTCGTCGATGGCCGCGATTTCAGGCGGCAGGGTTATGAGAACGGCTATTTCATTGGGGGCACGCTTTTCGACCGGGTCACGACAGACATGAAGATCTATCGGGAAGAGATCTTCGGCCCGGTGCTAGCGATCGCTCGCGCAAATTCATACGACGATGCAGCCGAAATGATCAACCGCCACGAATTTGGCAACGGCACCGCGATATTCACCCGTGATGGCGATGCGGCGAGGGAATTCGCCCATCAGATTCAGGTCGGTATGGTCGGGATCAATGTCCCGATTCCTGTCCCGATGGCTTTTCATTCGTTCGGCGGCTGGAAGGCGTCCCTGTTCGGCGACCACCACATGCATGGTCCGGAAGGCATTCGGTTCTACACTAAACTGAAAACAATCACGACAAGATGGCCCACGGGTATTCGGGCCGGAGCCGAATTCGTCATGCCTACGATGGGATGACGTTTTTCAAATGGCCAACAATTTGCTCCGGGGGCGCTCGAGCGCCCCGGAGCGCAATGTGCCGCGTCCAAGACTTGGCGGAATCAGGCTCCGGTCCCGAATGGATCTTATGAGGCTTTTTGCGGTGCACGAGCCCCAAGCGTGGGATCGGGACTCACCTGCACCAGCATCTTGCCAAAGCTGTCGCCGCGCAGCATTTCGGCGAAAGCGCTCGGGATGGTCTGCAATCCTTGGCGGATATCCTCGCGGTACTTGATCTTACCTGCATTCACCAGAGGCGCGACATAGGCCAACATCTCGTCAAGCTGTGCCGCGAACTCGCTGACTGCGAGG
Organism: Bradyrhizobium sp. 142; assembly: GCF_023074015.1. Lineage (NCBI taxonomy): Bacteria > Pseudomonadati > Pseudomonadota > Alphaproteobacteria > Hyphomicrobiales > Nitrobacteraceae > Bradyrhizobium > Bradyrhizobium sp. 142. The sequence continues at coordinate 1,358 of NZ_JADPKQ010000532.1, read as the reverse complement.
TTGCTCACCCTCACGTCCCGCGCCTTGAAAATCGGTTCGCCCAATTCCATCAGCGCTGCGCGCCTCCCGACGCCTCCGTCCTCGTCGCCATAATGCGCGATGAAGCCGCAGATAGTCATTCGGGCGGGCCGATTGAACAGCGGAAGCACCGCCTCAAACACCTTGCCTCCGACATTCTCGAAGTAAACGTCAATTCCGTTTTGGCAAACAGCAGCAAGATCCGCCGACAGAGTGGGCGAAAGGTGAGAGACGCAGGCGTCAAAGCCCAGTTCATCGATCACGAACTTGCATTTCGCATCATGGCCGGCGATCCCGATGACGCGGGCGCCCCGCTGTTTGGCGAGTTGTCCGGCAATCTGGCCAACCCCACCCGAAGCCGCCGATACCACGACTGTCTCGCTCGCTTTAGGCGACGCCATCAGGTCCATACCGGCATAGGCGGTCAGCCCCAGCAAGCCAAGCACGCCGACCGACTGCGAGATGCGTCCCAGCGACGGATCAAGCTGGCGCGGGGCCATGTAGTCCGGCCGCCAGACGCCCTCGCCCATCAGCGCATATTCGCTCCAGCCATTGGTGTTGAAGACGAAGTCGCCCGGGGCAAATCCGCTCATCCGAATCTCGATAACCTGAGAGACCGTTCGGGCATGACACGGCGCGCCGGCCGGACCGGTGCGCTCCCGCTGGTAATATACTTGATAAGGATCGAGAGACACATAGATCGTGCGGGTCAGCGCCTGTCCCGAAGCCGGCACCGGGATCGCGCCCTGCTTCAGCACAAACGTGTTCTCCTGTGGCCATCCAATGACCGGCTGCTCAGGCAACGTCCAGTATCGATTTCTCATATCTCCTCACTCCTTCCCGGCATCGCCTGATGTCTTGAGCGTCAATCCTCAACAGCTCAGTAGAATTCAGTGACCCGAGCACCGCCGGCTCATTGTCTCAGCGAGCAGCCGCCTCACGATCAGCGCCGCGGCGCAAGTCCTACAGTTTGCGATCAGGTCCTCGGACCAATGACAAGCGAGCATTGCGCCAGGATCGGACAAACTCCCAAAATCAGCACAGCTGACCCTCATAATAGCGAAACTCGACATGTATTTCGGCGATATTCGACGGCAGCATGCGTATTTCCGGCGAAAATCCGTTCGCTCGCTATTGATACCCGCCGCCCTTCCTGATCGTGGCGAGCGCGGCTGGCGAAATCTTGAGAAGCAGTGACGGATGTTCAGGGCTGACGAGCCCGCCGGCGGGTCCTGTTAATGGTAACCGGCATGAGGCCCCCACCTCGCCATCGCGAGGTTCGCCTGCGATACAGCCTGGCATGAGCTGATCGGTGGAGGTGAAGCGATGGCAAATGCCAT
>NZ_JADPKQ010000327.1:0-577 GCF_023074015.1 Bradyrhizobium sp. 142 | reverse complement strand
TGGCTGTCTTTGGACCGAGTAGCTCGGAGGGTGCGCAGCGCTGGTCGCTATCTGAAAGCCACGAACGAAATCCACCGGCAAGGCGAAATGGCGTTACTCGTTGCGAAGTCTGGCGTGACCAAGTCAGGAAATCGATATGATATGAAAGAACGAGACAACTCGGATGCCCGCGATAGTCGAACGCGGTCGCGTGGAAAGCTTCTACGCGACTGCATTGGCGATGGAATGGCAATCAGCTTGTGAAGGGCTCCTTACGCGCATACTGCGCCCATCGCTGGGTGCTCACTCCACTACTCGGTCGGCGCGAGCCAGCATGGCGCCCGAAACGGTAACGCCAAGCGCCCTTGCAGTTCGCAAGTTCACCGAAAACTCGAAGAGGACCGGTTGCTCGACCGGTAAGTCGGCGGGTTTAGCTCCGTTGAGTAGTTTTTTCACGTAGACGGCTGAGCGGCGATAAAAAGTTCGACGAGGAGGACCGTAGCCGATGAGCGCCCCAGCATCGGTCATCTCCGGAATGGAGGACGAAGTCGGAATGCGAGCCCGCAATGCTAGCTCCGCGATTCGGTCGCGGAGATCG
>NZ_JADPKQ010000009.1:0-579 GCF_023074015.1 Bradyrhizobium sp. 142 | reverse complement strand
GCGGGCTCTTGAGGGATGAGATTCGAATTGCGGGCCTTATCCTTCGAGAACCCGGCTGCGCCGAGGCCCCAGGATGAGGAGAACTGGCTGGCGCTTACGCGACCTTCTTCTTGGCGGCGGGCAGATCGGTGAGAACGCCCATGATGTCGCTTTCCTTCATGATCAGCAGTTCCTGACCATCGAGCTTGACCTCCGTGCCCGACCACTTGCCGAACAGCACGCGGTCGCCGACCGTGAGGTCGAGCGGGATCAGCTTGCCGGCTTCGTCATGGCCGCCGGGGCCGACAGCGACGACTTCGCCCTGCGAGGGCTTTTCCTTGGCAGTGTCCGGAATGATGATGCCGCCAGCGGTCTTGTCTTCGGCGTCGATGCGCTTGACCACGACGCGGTCGTGAAGCGGACGGAATTTCATACGTTCCTCCTTGGCTTGTGATTATTTCTGGATTGGCAGTCACATCGGGCGAGTGCTAACCGCTCCTCACATAAGCCTGCGACACGGGGGCGCAAGGGCTTCGGTCCAGGATGTTCGACTTTAACTTGGTACCGATGTCGTTTCTGTTGGCTCTCGCCGGCATAATG
>NZ_JADPKQ010000290.1:0-28257 GCF_023074015.1 Bradyrhizobium sp. 142 | reverse complement strand
AACCCGGCGGCAGTATCCGTGGCATGACCATCTCGGCGGAACCGTCCACGCCTTCCGGCTCCGCTCCACCTCCACAACGAAGGCGACAGATCACGAGCTACAAAAGTACGACATCTTCACCCGCTACGGACATGGCGGGACATCCAGCCATTATTATCGAGCATACGCCTTGGGTAGCGGTCGCAGGTCGTCCCAGGTCTTCGCTCCAAAGCTATTGCGGCTGATCAGCTGACCGATCAACAAAGTTGCGCAAAACGATGCTGTTGGCGTCCGCGCCTCAATCCGAGTTCTTGACCCTTGCCGCCTGTCGGGTCAACGAGAAACGCCGATGGGAATGCGGATGGCAGACGAGGGGTGATGATCGTGATTGATAAAGCGAACGCCTCGGAGTTGCCACCCGCCTTGCACAATCACCATTCCGTTTTTCCTGGATTCTCGCGCTCGTGGCCGTCTCCATCAGTCTCTGCGCCGGGGCAGTTTATTACTGGACCAACATCGAAACAGTTTTCGCGACATCAACAGCGCATGAACCTGTCCCTGCGCTAGGCTGATCACCTGAAGAGAGGGAAACTCTCTCGGGGGATTCCGTCGCGGGCAACGGCAGGCAATTAACGAAATTGCAGAGCTCAATCGCGACATCAATCAGGCGGATTTGAAACGGATCGCGGATCAGGTCGAGGCGCTGACTGCGAATTTTGCGTCTTGGCAGAATCTGCCCGTCGCCACCTCTGTGCCCCTGACTCCTTCTGCGCCGGCACCGGATCCAGTTGTGAGGCGGGCAAAGAGAATCATTCAGCCCTCTAACCCAGAAAGGCCGATTTCGGTCAGGGGCGCTCCGCTGCCCGCCGAGCGAGACTCCGATCAGCGTTGATACAAGCGATTGCGCTCGCGAAGAAACGCAAATTTACCGATAGGTGGTAACAACACTCTGGCGCAGCGATCAATCGTCCGCGGGGATCTCGACTGGTATGGCAAAGCCCGCCTTTACGCGATCCAATACGACCATCGTCTTGAATCCCTTTATGTCCGGATTCACGTAGAAAAACTTCCGGGTGAACTCCTCATAATCCTCCATGGTGCGGGCGGTGACGTATAGGACAAAGTCGGCATCGCCAGTGACGTAGAAGCCGTTGACGACTTCAACTGACGATTTAACGGCCTTCTTGAATTTGTCTATGATATCCGCACGCTCCCGCTCCAGGCTTACAAGCACAAGCATTTGAATGGGTCTGCCTACCGCCTTCGGCGAAACAACCGAGATATCGGCCTCTATAATGCCTTCCGAACGGAGCCTCTTCAGTCGCCGCTGACACGCGGTGGCAGAAAGCCCGGCCAGTTCGCCGACTGCCTCCGAAGTCGTACGGTTGTTTCTTTGCACGATCTCGAGGATGCGGGCATCTATCCGATCGTACTGCATAACCGGACCCCCACTCTTGAGGTGAATTTCGACACGAAATGGCTTCGCGGCGCAGGAAATCGTCGGATAGGATATCCTAGGTTCAGGGTTACTTTCAACTCATGACCTGGAAGGTCGGCCTTGGACGCCAGCTTCCAAATGGCCGATGGGCGGCAACGCAATACCTCTGGGAAAGGTGCACTGCAGGGGCATGGTGCAGCGATTTGTGCCCCACGCTCTCTCCATTCGAAGGGACGCCGATGGCAGCTAACGAAGAATTTCGGCCGACCTCTCGATCGTGGATGCGACCGGTCATTCGGGCGCCATTGACAGTGCACGCCCTCGGCTGTTGGCGCTCAAGACTTCGTACCGGCTTGATCGGTTCATCCGGCAGCTTAACGCAGCCGCCTCAAGACCAAGGCCGCTCGGTATGTGACGAGGGAGCAGGGCTTCTTCCTGGCCAGTCGACTTCGCTAGCATGAAGCCCGCGTGTTTCACGAGCTTCGAAGGTGCGGAACCTTGATACCATATTGTCATGCGCCAGCCGTCAGCACTGTGTCTATTACGTTCAGACAGGCGGCTCAAGATGACGCATGCTCCACTACATCACGCGGGTGCGCTGGCTACCCCGTCGCTGATGGCCCGCGCTGCGCAACGGAAAATTGTCGCGGCAGCCCAAGAAGGCCGGTAAGGTATCAGCTGCCGCCGCATGCTGAGGTATTCTCTCCCGTTCTTTGATCAGACCTTGCGTTGTGCCCAGTGCCACTTCCAGGGCTGCTGCAAGGCTCGGGGGCCTGACCGAGCAAGTCCCGCAGGCGTTCGATGCGGGCGGCCTGGAAAGGTGAACCAGGGTTGGTCATCAAGACGGGTCCATCGGCTCGAAGGCGAGGGCTCGTCACCAGAAGGTCATGACGAGCGTGGCCGCTCGATGGCTTGTCGGCTAAGCGCGTGCCCGTAGGGTCGGCACAGCCCCAGTCCGCGCCATGAATGCGCACCATGTCGCGATGGGCGCGCTTGATGAATGAGCGTTCAACCGAGCGACGGGCAAATATTGAAGCGACTAGCGCAAGCCCGCAAATGAAATAGCTGTTCGAAAGGCTCCAAAATGCACCGACGACCACCACGGTGAAAGTGAGTGCCGCGGCGGCGTTGCAAACCTTGCCGACCATGAGCTTGCGGCCTCCCATCAGAATTGCTGGGGCACTATAGCGGTTCAGCCGGGCCGATCATCGGCGTTTTTGGTCCATATCCGCCGCTTTGCGATCCATCACTCGTACCGCGACCTTCCTCTCGGCCGCAGAGAATCATTCCCACGATGATTGCGCGATCATTGGGAGGTTCGGTGCGCCCTTCTTCCAGTTCGGAGGGAAAGCTTTCTTTGTGTATCGGTGGATTGACCCTTATCTCTCCTCTCGCCTAGGAAGCGCCGGGAGTAGAAGTGCCGGCGTTAAGAAACAGATCAGGACCGAGATGAGCCACACGCCGCAGTCGCCAACCCAGCGAGTTACGATACCCCTTGTTCAGCAATGGAAGGAGGAGGGGCGGCGGATCGCAATGACCACCGCTTACGACGCGGTTGCAGCGCGCATCGCTGATCCGATCGTGGATATTATCCTCGTCGGCGACAGTGTTGGCAATGTTTGCCTCGGATTCGACAACACCTTGCCAGTCAGCGTCTCGATGATGAATCATCACCTCGAAGCGGTTGCGCGGACAAGACCGCGTGCCCTTCTCATTGCCGACATGCCCTTCCTCAGTTTCCATGTCAGCCGGGAAGAGACCATCCGCAACGCCGGCGGCTTCCTCCAGCGTGGCGCCGATGCGGTGAAGCTCGAAGGCGGTGCAAACCGCCTCGATATGGTACGCGCCCTGGTCGACTGTGAAATTCCGGTGATGGGACATCTCGGTCTCACGCCACAGAGCGTCAATGTCATGGGTGGTTTCAAGGTGCAGGGTCGGACTGCCACCGACGCCTTCGGCCTGCTCGAGGACGCGCATCGTCTGCAGGAAGCTGGTTGTTTTGCTCTCGTGCTGGAGGGAATCCCGGCGGAGCTAGCAGCGCGGGCGACGGAGATCCTCAAGATCCCGACCATCGGAATCGGAGCCGGTCTTGGTTGTTCGGGGCAGGTGCTCGTGTTCCATGACGTGGTGGGTCTTACCGACGGTAAGCCGCCCAAATTCGTGCGCGCCTATTCCAATGGATTTCAGCTGATGCAGGAGGCGCTCTCGCGCTGCGCGACTGAGGTCCGTGGCGGTACATTCCCAGGAGGGCAGGAATCCTATCGCCTTCCGGACGCGCTCAAGGAGCTCGTCGCAAACTGGACTCCACACGAACCAACCTCACGGTCGTGATCATGCGAACCATCCGATCCGTTGCTGAACTGCGTCGCGCTTTAGCTGAGGCTCGGGGCCCCGACAGACACATCGGATTTGTGCCCACGATGGGTTACCTGCACCAGGGCCACATGGCCCTGGTCGAAGACAGCCAGGCTCGTTGCGACGCCACGGTCGTCAGCATCTTCGTTAATCCTACGCAGTTTGGCCTAACGGAAGATCTCACCACCTATCCCCGCGACTTCCCTCGCGATGAACAACTTTGCCGGGAGGCAGGAGTCGACGTCCTCTTTGCTCCGGAGGTGCGGGACGTCTACCCGCCTCAGTTTGATACCTTTGTTGAACCCGGTGCACCCGCACAGCCCCTGTGCGGCCCGTTCAGGCCCGGCCATTTCCGGGGCGTTGCGACCGTTGTCTGCAAGCTGTTCAACATGGTCCAGCCGGATGTCGCCTTTTTCGGGCAGAAAGACTTGCAGCAATGTGCAGTCGTCCGCCGCATGACCTTTGATCTCAATCTGCCGATCGATATCGTCACCGTGCCGACCGTCCGCGAGCCGGATGGCCTCGCAATGAGCAGCCGAAACCGCTATCTCAGCGCCCCGGAGCGCAAGCGTGCATTGGCGATCAGCCGGGGCCTGCTCTCGGCGGAAACCGCGTTTCGCGAAGGAGAGCGCGATCCCGTCCGGCTGCTATCGCTTGTCAGGCCTCCCCTGGAGGCGCTGGATGAGTTGCAATACCTCGAAATCGTGGACGCTGAAACGCTAAAGCCGGCCACGAACCCGTTATCGCATCCGGTCGCCATTTGTGCAGCAGGGTATGTTGGCTCGACCCGGCTTATCGACAACGTCCTGCTCGATCCGGAGGCCGCCAGCAGATAGGAAGCTCCCAATCGGTGAGCCTCTCACAACGTGACAGCAAGCAGGTGCAGAGAGGCGATGGCGGAGAGGAAGCGAGCGACCCTTGGAGGGGCGCCACCGTGACGACTTAGTGCGAGCAGGCGTGGAGCGCGTCTCTATTGAGATGGCGGATCCGGTCGCTCAGATTTTTGTATCTTGAGGGCACGGCGCTTCATCGTCGCGGTCAGCTTTTTCGTTTTCCCACCAAGTACTTTGCCGACGAGGCTGCCACGTTTTGATCTCTCGTTTTGCTTGGTCTGCTTCATCGACATTCCCTAGCTAGCTGACCGGTGTCATTCTCGACCAGTCGCGGTGACACTGACTTTCGTCCTGCGCTGTGCCATTTGAGTTTCGCCATACCGCGACCCTCTGAGGGCACAATGAACGGACCGACGACAACTTTTTGCAAAGCAGGTGAGGGCCGTTCCGGTTTCGAAATCGCGGCTGTGGAGCGACACGTTTCCTTGCTGCACGAACTTGCATCAGACCTGACAGGAAAGCTTGTCGTCTGTATCTTCCACGAAGGTCAGCCCGGAACGATAACCCACCATCGCGTCGGGGACGTGGACGGAACAATTGCCGCGATCATGGCTCACGCAAATACGCCGGGTGCCAACGTCTATATGCCACTTTGCGTCATGCGGGCCGATCTGCCGCGCGGCAAGAAGGGCACCGAAGCCGATATCGTGGCGGTGCTTGCATTAGTCGCGCCGACACAGGCAAGATCGGTGAAATGCCGGTCGAGCCAAGCTATGTGATCGAAACGTCACCGGGTAATACCCAACAGGTAATCTTATTCGACAGGCCATTGCGGCCGGAGGAGGTGAAGCCGCTTGCGATAGGTATGAAGAGCGCCGCCAGTTGTGACCATGGCACTGCGGATATCTCTCACGTCTGGCGCATTCCCGGCACGCTCAATTGGCCGACCAAGAACAAGCTCGCGCGTGGACGAAGCGCCGAACCTTGTTCGGTGTTGATGAAGGAGGAATATCAAGGGCTGGTTTATAGCGCCACTTCCTTGATGGAAGCACTCGGGGCATACGTCAAGTCGGAGGCGCACACAACGCGGGCTGAGTTCAAATCCAGGGTAGATACCGAACTCCTATGGGACCGCGTGCGGGATATCGGGCGAGCGCACCTAATGAGTGACGGTCAGCCTGACCGCTCGGCTCATTTGGCCCGGATCGTAGAGCAACTTCATTTTGAGAAGTTCTCGCTCGACGAGACCATTTCTCTTTGTCTCGACCGATCGGGACAATGGGCAGAGAAATACGATAACGACGAACGTATGATAGCCGACATCGAGCGCATTTGGCGCAAGTTTCCTGCGCAAAAGGATGGCGTTGCAGAAGAGGACAAGGCGGCAGCGGAGGCGTTCGTAGATGCGCAGATCGTTAGCCCACACATTCGCTCCCCGATTCTTAAGCCGCCTTCGTTTGACAGCAAGCCATTTCAGTTGCTCAGACCGGGCGGCCTTATCACCGACGTAGCGAGTTTCGTCCACGGCACATCGCCATCACCGATCCCGGAATTTGCGATTACATCAGCACTTGCTTTGCATGCGGGAATTTTCGGGCGACGGTATCTGACTCCCGAAGGGCTTGGATTGAACCTCTACATTGCCAACGTTGCGGGTTCGGGATTTGGCAAAGACCGGCCGTTGAAAGCCATCGGCCGACTGGCCGAGGCAATGGGAATGAGCCACATCGTCGGTCCAAATGACCTAGCCTCAGACTCGGCCGTTGAGGCCATTCTTCGGTTCTATCCCTGCCAGGTGTTCCCGCTGGACGAATTAGGTATCTTCCTGAGCGCTTCAAAAAAGAATTCGGATTCGTTCTTGCGAGCTAGGCGGAAAGCCTTCCTGGAACTGTACTCGTCCTCGACCAGTAGTTGGGTGGCCAAGATGCGCGCCTCCGACATGGCGAATGGACAGACACCTAAGTCCAAGATTATCTGGCCTACTGTTTCCTTTCTAGGCGCTACGACGCCCACCACGTTTTATGACGGCCTAGAAGAGGACGCCTTCAGTAGCGGTTTCATCGCTCGGTTGATCGTGACTGCGGTGGATCAGCCGCCCACAAGACAACGTATCCGAGGTTACCCGGCTGTACCCGCAGCCTTGTTGAAGAAGTTGTTGGACGCTGCGGGCGGCTCGTTCTCTGGGAAGATCAATCCTGACCCTTACAAGATACCCGTCCATCATACGGCGCAATGGGCCGACCGCGATGCGGAGTTGCGGATGGATCAGATCAGAGATTGGGCACTTCAGGTGGCTCTTGCCGACGAACGGCGCGGCTGAACCGGGCTGGCGACCATACCAGCAAGCTGGCAACGATCCGGGCCATATCACGCGATCCCAAGTGTCCGGCCGTCACCGTCGATGATTTGGAATGGGGCTTCGGGATCGTTTGGCGCTCCATCCAAACGGTTGAAGATGGGGCCGAAAGGTACATGTCCGGCAGCGCGTTTGAAGCGCTCTGCAAGTCCATCGTCGAGGCCGTGCGGCAGTGTAGGGATGAAGATGGCCTGAAGAACGCGGAGTTGCTGCGGAAATCGGGAAGCAGGCCGACACCCGAAACGTCGATCAAGCCCTGACACGCGTGATCAGCGGAACGGGCCAGATCGTTAATGTTGGCAAAGCGCGACTTGGACCCGGCGGAACGGGCGGCCGCTACAAGCTGGCCACGGTGCATTGATTTTGCACCAGTGATCGCACCAGTTCATCCGGCCCAAGCTTTCTGCGCTTCGGGGTGTTCACCGGCTTCGGCCGGTGCCACCAGGATAAGTCAGAAAAGCTCGTGAAAAGCGACACTTCTTGGCTTGGTGTAAGGGTGTAGGGACAGTTTTTTTCTTTTACTTTATCCAGACCACAAACAGCCCTTACACCGAGTCACCGGACCACCGAGGTGACTGGTGGTCTGTTATCGCCCGTATTGGGCATATGCATCAACGTCTCCGGGCACTTTCGCGATTTGGGCCTCAAGCTCAGCTCTGATGAGATATAATTGATCGTTGGGCGACGATATCACTTTTGCCGTCCACGACACTGGGGTGGGTGCTATCACAATCGTGGCAGCTATGTCGTCAGTAAGCTTCTTAACGAGTGAAAGTGTTTGTTTTACTCGTAAGTCCATCGTTGTCGGTTTGCAGATGGTGAAGTGCGTCGCGTCAATGCCAACAGGTATAACTCCCGCGATTCCCAAATCAGGGGATGTCCCGATCGCTGTTGAACTACGTCGGGCCGACGTTGCCGGAATGAATGTTACGCGGCCCTCGTGACGTGGGCAACGGGGTTGGTCGTCATGCGATTGTGGCGAGCTTGAAGGGCCGCACGCAGAACCGACAATTGCTTATGCGCCTTCAATCGTCGGAAGCCCTTGTTGGCCTCGATCATGCCGGCCGCGACCCATCGCAAGGCCATACCGGCATCCCGCCAGCGTTTGACGTTGCGCGTGACGCGGCGAATGGTGCCCATCATGTTCTCGGCGATGTTGGTACAGGCGAGCGATCGACGAAGCTCCTTCGGCAGCTTCAACCGGACGACGGTCAGGATTTCGTCGAGGCCTTCGAGGATGCTGACCGCTACGCCGGGCCATTGCTGGTCGAGTCGACGCGCGAGATTGCGGATCAATTTTTCAGCCTTGTCGGCGTCGTCGAGCTCCCAGGCCTGGCGCAGCACCCGACGGGTGGCCGCATGATGCTCTTTCGGCAGGCGTTCCATGATGTTGCGCGCCTTGTGGATCTGGCAGCGCTGGATCGCAGCGGCCGAACCGAAGGTGCGGCGGATCGTTCGAAACTCCCGATCCGGGCGGTGCCGGCACGTCACCCTCGGGCAGCCGGACAGCGCGGCCGAACCGGCGCGTCGACACGTTGATCAGCATCAGGTTCATCGCCCAGCGACCGAGCCAGTCCTCCTGCGCCGCCGTTTCCCAGCTCGGGATCGTGACCTCGCGGCCGTCCACGTCCCGGACCCGCGGGCGCTCGACCTCGATCTTGCCGCCGTGGAAACCGATCCGTCCCCGCGTTCGGCCCCAACGGTGCGCCCGCCGCGCCGCATCGCGACCGTGGCGCGGCCCGCAGGCCGCCGTCACATCCGCCTCCATCATCGTGCCGAGCGCCTCGATCCCTGCCGCAAGGCAGAACCGATCGAAGCTCGCCCGCACTTCTGCATAGGCTTCGTCCACAGCCCCGGTCGCCGGCGAACCAGCCGGTGTGATATCTCTCGTCATGGCGTTGCTCTCCTTTGTGGAATCAGCACCCCGAGCCTACCGGCTCAAGGGGGCAACGCCGACCTCTTCAGAAATTCAACAGAACCCGGGACATCCCCCCAAATCAGCCGACGACTCATCTACAATAATCGCGCCGTGCGTCGGCAGAGTTTCGAAGTAAACCCTGAGCTTCCACTTCTCCGCGTTGTTTCGAAACCAATAGCTTAAGTTTTGCAAAGCAGGAGAACTGCGCCGCAATTCCTCTACGGCCGGCCCTGTTTTAAGTAGAGAAGCCAAACTGTCCACGAACGTCGCGACGCTTGAACCACTGTTTGGCGTGCCGAAGAAAACAATACCCGCAACTCGCTTGGTCAGACGACGATATTCGTGAGCAATGTCCTCGGCAGATCGCAACATTTGTTTCACAAGCAAACCGCCATAGCTATGACAGATGAATACTATCGGACGGTCCGCTGAAAGCTCCACGTCGAGCATTGCGAGTACGTTGGTGGCTCGCGTTAGCAAAGGCATTGCACCGCCTTGCCACTGGAAAGCGCTCAAACGATATTGAAGTGACCAAGCGTTTGCGCGTGGCAACTCCTGCTTAATCCATGTAGGCCATGAGTTCGCATCGGCTAAGCGCCATGTGTCGGTGGCGTCACCGTTGAGGCCGTGTACAAATACAATATCGATTAGGGCGTCTGGCGAATGAACCACCGCCAGCAATTCCGTTTCGATGGGCATTGAATGTGCTGCCTTTTGCTTGAAAGCCTGCAATCTGCGCGTAGTCGATCGCAGACGCAACCATCGAGACGCGTTCCCTGCCAATGGACTTTTAACCTTCGAATTGGCGAATGGAACAAATACCAATAGCCCCGCCTTGAATCGGCGGTATGCGTAAGAGTCTACCAATTGGCGTAAAAGCCCCGTTTCCGGGCTTCATTGAACCCGCATTGGCCACCCGGATGCATAGGGTGCCGCGCGGCGGTCGACGGATTCACGAAATTAAGTTCGATGGCTACCGCGTGCAGGTTCACATTGCTAACGCGGAAATCAAGGTTTTCACCCGACGCGCTCACGACTGGACGCGCCAGCTTCGCAAGGCCGCGAGTGACGCCTTCGAGATAAGAGCCGATTCGGCCATCATTGATGGCGAGGTCGTTACACCGTCTGCGAACGGCACGACTGACTTTTCCGTCCTGCAAAATGAACTGAACGGACGATCAACGAAGATCGTGTTGGTCGCCTTCGATCTTCCGTACTTCAACGGTCGCGATCTACGCGCGGTGCCGCTGTTCGAGCGGAAGGCGCAATTGCGTAAGATCATCGAGGGCACGGACATTCAGTTCAGCGAAAGCTTCGATATCGACGGCCAGGAAATGTTCAAGCACGCGTGCAAGACCGGCCTGGAGGGCGTCGTGTCCAAGGTGCGTGATGGTCGATACGTGAGCGGCCGAACGGGAAACTGGGCGAAGGTCACTTGTGCGCAGCGTGAGACATTGCCCATCGCCGGATTTGCGCTGGACGGCACGAAGTGGGATGGCCTGTACGTTGGCCGCCGCAAGGGCGAGGGCCTGATCTATGCGGGCAAGATTGATCACGGTTTTTCGCCAGCCGACGCGAAGGAGCTTCAGAAGAAACTCAAGCCGCTGATACGCAAGACACAAGCCTACACGAAGCGCATCGCGCATCGAGGCATTTGGGTTGAACCGCAATTGTTGGCCGAGGTCGAGTACAGGACCAAGGGCGCCGAAGGAAAATTGCGGCACCCGTTCTTCAAAGGATTGCGGGAGGATTTGGGATGACCGATGCGTTCGACCAATGGAGAGAATGGGCGGAAAATCCTCCGGGTGATCGGCGCACGATCCCGGCTGAACTGTACCACGCTGTGATGGACCTTCCGCCTGAGGATCGGTTTGACCGTGAAAAGGTCAACGAGGCGGCTCAACAACGACCAGCGTCTGTCTGGATTTACGAGGATGGTCATAAGCGCGCTGGCGATGTGGATTGGATAAAGGTCTTTGCCACGGAGGAGGCCGCAACCGCATGGCTTGCCAAAAACGATCCTGAAGGCGTGGCGTGGGCCTATCCGATTGAACGGGAGAGACAGTGATGACCAGCGTGTGGTTGTACGTCAGCGTTCCTACGGATTGCGTGAAGGTGTTCGCTTCCTATGACACCGCAACCGAGTGGCTGCGCGAGAACGATCCCGAAGGCATGGCAGTTGAGTACCCACTTGAGGACGAGAGTGCGCCATCAATCGTGCCGAAGCGATCTGACATTCAGACACTCGTAAGCGCGTTCTTGAAGGCGCGATCGATCTTGAGTGATTACTTGGTGCCGAACATGCCGCGAAGTGCCGGGGCGACAGTAGACGAGCTAATGGACGCGCTGACCAACAACGATGTCTTGGCGGCGCTTAGCCGGATCGAAGGGCGGCAGCGGTTCGGGTTGGTAGAGGTTGAGTACAATGGATGAACGGGAGAGACATCTAGGAACTTAGCCGGAGTTGGAATCGTTCTTTGGAGTCAGCACGTCGGAGCCACCCGTGGCGATTGATGTTTTCAAAGACACAAAGCCGCTCTTTCTTCCCGAGCGGTTCTTCGTCGGACGCTTTGAGGGCTGGGCGGTCTTGGAGAGTTTGGTCGGCGGACTTCTGAAGCGGGCGACGATTTCAGGCCATGGTGAATTCGAGCCAGACACGGAAACGGTTCTGTTCACCGAGGCTTACGCCTTCGATGACGGGCATTCGGACACGCTGCATTGGACGATACGAAAGGGTGATGCAGGCAAGTACACTGGATTGGAAAACCGGCTTGAAGGTGAAGCGATAGGTGAGCAAGCCGGTTGCGCGTTCCATTGGAGGTACACGCGCGACACACCGCAAGCTAACGGCAAATCGTTTAAGCTGAACTTCGACGATTGGTTCTACGCAATTGATGAGCGCGCCTGCATCGTTCGCGGCAGTGCCGGTCGTGCTGGCATTCCCTTTGCCACGGCGCACGTCACTTATCGAAAGCTCACCGACTAGATATTCAAGCGGCCAGCAGACTGTTCAGCTTCTTGAATACGACGGTCGAAGATGCGTGGGCGTATCTAAACAGCATCGTCACATCCCTATGACCGCTTATCGTCGCGACCTCCGGTATCGTTAGTCCCAGTTCGAAGAATCGACTGATTGCTTCGTGGCGGAGATCATGAAACCGCAAATCATCGATTTCGGCGCGGCCCACAAGGCGATCCCAAGCCAAATGTATTGCGTTGCCCGACATTGCAAACACGGGTCCATCCGTCTTCGAACGGCTGGGTAGGGCTTTGATTGCAGCGTGCGATAGGAGGATCGTTCTGGCATGACCATTCTTGTTGGAATGGCCAGCAGCCGCCTCTTAAGATCAAGGTCTTTCCACTGCACACTGGCGATTTCGCCTCTCCTCATACCGGTTGCCGGCAGCAGCTCAGGGAAGCAAGTTAATCACACTGATATGACCTTCACCATCAGGAACGGTGCGGTCCTACGGTTCAAGTCGGCCGAGAATCAGGACAACCTTTATGAGGAGGATGTCTGGGCCTGCGCGATGGTTGCTGCTTCTAAAGCCAGCGCTGTAGCTTGATATGCTTGGTCCTTATCGGAGCAGATCTTCCACTGATAAGCTTTGCTCGCTAACGGAGTCAGTTCTTGGACTGATAAGGTTTTTAACATAAGCTTATCAGTTGCTGTTGTTCGAATTCGGACAAGATCCGGTCAGCTCGTTAGTTGACAGCCCTCAGCGGTTCGTACTGGCCCGCGCCGTTCATCGAATGCCTAAGGTCCAGTACGCAAATTCTTTTGCGGCGCACGCGCGTACGCTCTTTGACCGGATGCGAGGGCGTGGGTTTGGGAATTGAACGAAAGTGCAACCCTGTGCAGAACCCCAGCAATAGGGGCCATGCTTGACAACCCACAAGCAAGTCCGTCAAGTAATCCGACCTTTGCGTGCACGGGACGACCAATATTGCCGAACGTCATACCAAAAAACGAGTTTGAACTCGCTCGGAGAATAACCACCGGATTTCTCCGAAGAAGGAGAATGCTCAAAGAGCTCACCAAAAAGCGGTCTGCGGCATCCGAGAAGCGGATGTCGCTGGACCGCTCGCGTGAATCGTCCGCGCCGGAGCTGATTGATTTGCGTGCGTTTTCTCAACGGTTCCTGCCGAGAAACGTGTCTCTATCGAATTATATCCGGTATATGAGGACGCTTCTGCCTGAAGCGTACCACGATCTGTTGCTCGGATACTTCTACGGTGGCGAGTACGTTCGCGATCCGGCAAGCCTAATCGAGTCGCCCTCGTTGAGCGATGAGCAGCTTTCGATTGTCTGCCAGACGCTGGTACAAAACGGCGTCGCGATCTCTGAATTCATTGACTCAAAGATTCATTCTGAACTCGCAAGCTTCGTTGAAGACATCAGAAAAACAGCGAGTAAGAGACTGGACAGCGCAGCGACTACTGGTTTCATTGAGTTCACAAACCTCATAAATGCAACGCGCCGCCGATCTCCCTCAGTCGTCCGGACGTTGGGCGAGTTCGAAAGCCTCGTTAGCTATGTAAAGACCGAACTTGTTCACGTCATCGGGCCCGACCTTTTTACAATACTGCAGCAACTTTGCGATCCCGATCATGCGATCACCGATCGTGACACCGTTCGGCAATTACAAATTTGTCGCTCGTGGGGCGTGGCCGACCTCTACGTTCAACTCCTAATTTTGAGAGCTACTCGAAATGTAGCCTTAGACGACCAGCCGCTGAAACTTGTGATCTCTCAAACGTTGGGTGAAGGTACTCCGAACGCTCTCGCGCCGACTACGCTTGCGATTTATGCCTCATGGACATCACCCGACGATGCATTGCCGGCTGATATCCTGGGGTCGCCTGCCACTGCTCTAAAGTTGGTTTGCGCCGTACGGAGGGAGCTTGCGGAAGGAAACGCCGAGAGGTTGGTCGATATTATTTTGGCGTTGTATGACATAGATCCAACGATGATGGAGTGGTTGGACTGGCGTAGCATCTATAGAACCATGCGCTTCTCGCTGAGGCTTGAGGGGCTGAAAATTGCGGCCATCCACTTTCTAATGGGGCAGCCTTTTGTTGCTCGCAAATTCAGAGTGGTAGCCATAGCTGAGGGGGATGGTGCGTTCGAAAGCTCTTTGAGGACTTCGATCTCTAGGCTTCGGACGTTAGACGCGTTGAGCGCTGAGCTTTCATCGCTCTCTTATCGATGCCGCAAATTGCTAATAAATGCGATACTAAGCCCTGACACAGCAGCGATGCTAACCGTCATACTGCAGCACGACCCCCGTTGGGCAAGGCAGCTCACTAAGGCTCGCTCCCTGGCCTACGACACGCGAGTAAGTGCATTGCGGCTTGACCTTGCGAACAGCTTTGCCAGAGCAGGGCTATTGGAGCGACGGCACGCGCAAATAATAATTGAGGAAGAACAATCTAGGCTGCGAGTTGCGTATCTTCAGGGGCGTCGACAAAATGGACTTGTTCACATCGATTGGTCGCGCATACTGGTTCGATTGAACAACGAGTTCTCGGCCCAAGTCGGATTTGTGAAGAAGCTGCTAAACGAGCAGAATTTAGATCAGCCAGCAGAATATCGGCAGAGCGTAGTTTCTGCGCTGGCCGAAGCTGTCACCGATTTCATCTTAATTGAGGGGCCAGACAATTTCAAAACCACTATCAGTGATTCGTTGCGGCATGGGCAGCTACCAAACCTATTTTTGACGGCGTTTGACCGCGCGATATCGCAGTCGACGGCGTCTGCTATAGACGGCTCATCACTCATGGCCGAGCTATCTACATTGGAGCCCTATTGCGAAACTTGGCTATTGCGTCTGCGCGCTGCGCAAGTCGAGACAATTAAGAGATTCAACAATGAGTGCCTCTCGGTTTCCAGTCCTTCACCCTTCAGGACGCAGGCAGAGGCCGAGGTTGCGAAATGCATTGACAATGCGCTGTCATCCTCCAGCGATGTCGTGGATCTCGGCCAATGTCTGAAGAGTATGAAGATCTTGCTTGAATCGTTCTTGCATGAAGCTGGTCAGCAATTAACGAAGCGTCTTAAGGAGTATAAAGAGCTCGCGGCGCAAATTACATCGGATGTTGATGAGGTCGTTCTGCCGACAAATCCGCCTCGTACGGTCGACGGATACCGTTTCCTTCACGCTTTGCGAGAGTCTCTCAACGAGGCGGAACAAGAATCGCTGCCTTGGCTGGCGCTCACCGAAGCCAAAGCGACTCCGGATGCCTTTCATCTTCGCGACCTAGTTCAACTATGCCTTCTCAATCACCGATCTGATTCACGGCAACCAACCGTTGAGGTCACAATTTCCGAACACCGAGTCGAGCAAGGTATCGTTATATTGCCTAATCCTAAGCCGATCTCAGGAAAGTATTTTCCGCTTTTTGAAAGCTTAACTAAGAATATTCTGCTGAACGCCTTCTCTCATAGCGGTCTGGGTCTGAGAACCAAGCTCGCCATCGAGCTCATTTTGGCTGACGCGCGTCTTACGATAAAGGCTAAGAGCACCATCAGTCCAGCAAAGTATCAAGCCCTTAGAGATCGCATAAACACGATCCAGGCGGAAGCCAATAAGGGAAATCTCTCTGCTGCCGGCGAGGACACCGGATCTGGATTGCAGAAAATGCGATGGATGATCAATCGCTATTTGAACGTTACACCAGCCCTTCGATTGTCTCTACTCTCGGACCCTTCGTCGTTCGAGCTTGCCATTGAAACGAAGCACAGTCATGTTGACATCATCAGTTCGGAAAGTCCTGGTAGTTGAGGATCAAAGAGAAAAGTCGCAAGCGATACGAGAATGTTTGTCTGAAGCAGACGAGCAGTTTGAGGTCGTTGAGACCGATACGATCGTGATCGCGGGGCATTTGTTGTCCTCAGGAGACGCTTGGTCAGGTATCGTGCTCGACCTCTCTTTTCGTCGGACGCAGCAGGTAGGGAGCCACCTCTCACGTCCATACTTGGCTGGTCTCGAAATACTGCAGCAGCTCAACGAAATGCGGTTGGCCTATCCAGTTATCGTTGCGACTCAGCATGATTCATTTGTGAGCACAAAATACGGCGACTTCAAATCAACCGAAGAGCTTATAGAAGTCTTGCAAGATGCATTCCCGGCCAATTTTCGTGAGTTGATCGAAGTAGATTTGGGGGGCTCTGATTGGCGAATGGCGTTGACCAGAGCCGTTAGGAGACACTTTAGATGAAGCAGAGATTATCGATACTTCTCGTTGATGATTTATCGAAGAAGCGGCAGGCTGTTGTTGGCAGTCTGCGATCGAAGCTTACAGACTTCGATGTTGTCTTCGAAGAGGCGGACCGGTACGAAACCGCGCGTGATCAACTCAAGTCTCGGAATTTCGACTTCGTCATACTGGACATCAAGATTCCAGCCGGTGAGGAGGAGGCTTCAGAGAAGTGGTCTCGGCAACTGCTTAGGGACATATTGGACGGCAGTTTGTGCTATCCGATGCATGTCTTTGGGTTGACGGCGCACAGCGATGTAGCCGATGCAGAAAAAAGCTTCTATGAAGCGAACATGTTCGGATTCTTCCTCTTCGACTGGGAATCCGACGAGTGGGCGGCTGCCATATCAGCGAAGATCGAGTACTTAGCACTCGCATTGCATAACGGTAGTGCTTACCGTTTCAATTCATTCGACTACGACCTTCTAATTGTGGTCGCGCGGCACAAAACTGAGTACGAACCTGTAAAGAATAGCTTTTTTGGCAAGAAAAAAGGAGCGGAGCATCCGCTGTGGCCTGACAGAAGCATTTTCGGGCAGATTAATCTGGGCGGCGGGATTCGCATACGTGTTGCGATTGTTTGTATCGGCGAGGCCGGATTGTCATCCGCAGCAGCGGTCGTGACGCAAGGCATGCAGATACTTCGCCCCCGCGTCATCGCCATGGTCGGAATGTGCGCGGGGTTTGAAGCGAAGGGCGTAAAGATCTTAGATGTATTAGTCGCCCGCGAATCGGCTTGCTGGCAAGAGGGCAAGTCGGTAGATAAGGACGGCGATGAGAAATTTGATTTAAGAGCAAAATCTCGCAATTGGTCGAGCGATTTGGGCGGGTTAGTTGCGCGCCGGGTCGAAGCTCAGGATCGTAGCTTGTTTGGCGTGTTAGAGGAGTTTTCGAGGCGGTCGGACTATTTGGCGGTGAAGGAGAGGTATGGCGATAAAGTAGCCCAAATACCCGCGATTAAGCCTGGTCTTGTTGTGAGTGGATCGGAGGTCGTTTCAAGTGAGGCGGTCGCGAAAGAGGTTCTTAGTCGGCATCCCGCTGCTCTGGGGCTAGAGATGGAGATCTTCGCTATTTACTCGGCGAATGAGCTCGCTCTGGGAAAGAGAGGCGAGTGTCTAGCCATCAAGGGCGTTGCTGATTTTGCTGATAAAGATAAGAGGGACGATACGCAGATTCTTGCTAGCGAGCTATCAGCGGAGGTTCTGAAGAAGTTGCTACATGGTTGGTTTTCGAAGGCGACCTAGTTCAGTTCTTTTTATGGGGCCAGTGGGGGCGAGCGGCAACTCATCGTCCGAAGGTGTCCGCCTCGGGGCGGTGTTTGGCGTCGGTCCGCCACGTTTAACATAGGACCCGAATAAGCTTTGTCGTTATTTGAGCCAGCCTTCAACTGATTAAGCTTTGGTCGCAGAGCTTATCAGTCGGCGATTCGATAGGTTCCTACGAGGGTTAATGTAGGTCTACCACGGCGGCGCGATCGATGGTGAAGAGCATGACGAGCCAAATGCAGCAATTGAGGTTGAATATAACGGACCCGCGTTCCAGCTATTGCTGTCCACGGCTACGGATGTCTGGTGGAGGGGGGTACAGCTGTATCGACGTCGAGTTTTGGCCTTTGCCCGGGGCCTGACTCTGACCAACGAAATTGTTAAACGTCTTGCGGGCGTCCTCGCAGGTTTGGCCTGTGGGACTCAATTCGCAAGACCAAATACCTCGGATCGTCGCGACCGCCTCCTCATCGGTCGGGCACTCGTTTTTGTCCGAGTCGCAAAAGCACCACGTGCGCAGCGTCATCGTGGATGCGACGTTGGAATTTGCAATCAATTTATTCTGCGTCGCTACGCAGCCCTGAAAGTTCGAAAATTCCAACTGTGAGGTGCTTTGCAACGACCATATGTGCTTGCCTTCATATTCGGGGCGGCACTTGACGATTGTCGCTAGTTGCTTGACGTCGCTGTGAGAAAGGCATTCCCTTTCGGCCTTGTTCGTTACATTGGCTGCCGGAGTAGTGAACAGCATCATGTACAAGATCCACTTCATGGCCGCCTTCCACCTGTTACTGTGCCTGCAGTCTGCGTATCGCCGTCTCAATGCCCTGTAGGTCTTGGCGGACCTCCGGTGCGACCACGAACACCCGCGAAGTAACCCGCTTCGTATATTGCTGACTATTCGGAAGGGAGGTGACCTCAAGAGTTTCCTTATCGGCAATTGGGACCATGCTAATGTTCAATTGCTCGTCGAGTGAATAGCTACCACCAAAACTCGCAAGATCGGTCCCCGCAGGAAACATGAAGGTATATGTCCCGTTTGCCGAGAATCGGATCGTGATTTCGCTGTTGTAATTTGGCTTGTCAGCCGAAAGCGAGGAGGCAACTAAAAGCGTTTCAGCTGACCGAAACAACCATCGGCCTACACCCAAATGCTGAGCCAGCACGTGGATTGACGGATAGTCAGGAGGACATATTAATGTCCTGTCCGTCATAAGTTTTCCTGAAACGAAGCTGTATGTTATCCCGCTACTCCGAATACCCTTGTCGTCAAGCTGAACGCCGGGCCCGTTGAGGGCCCAAGTCGTAAAGCGCAAAGGATTGTTTAGGGTTCGTCGTGTCAGACCGCCGCCCGCATTGAGATCGACTTCGGCTCTTGGCAGGAGCGTAATATTGACCTGCCACTGCTTTGCCTTGAAACGTTTGAATTCTGGTGTTGCATCAATGGCGATAAACGCGTCACGAAGCTCGCAGGCTGTTTGCGCGACGATCGCACGAACGGGAAGGGCGAAGTCGGGTGGGATTTCAGGAACTACTGCGCAAGCGCCCAAACAGGCAACAACCAATGGAGCAAAAACGCCACGGCACGCGGTCAAGGCAATCCCCTGTCACCTTACAGCTTTAAATAGCAGATCAGATGAGGTTCCCTCTGTCAACCGACCTGCGCTGTGGTAAGCCGATATGCTCCGAGTGCTGATGGAAAATCATTCAAGCCGAGGCGAACAATACAGTTCATGACTTATTCGGAGGAGATCGGTATCCGAGGGGCGGACGAACTTGAGGACCAATACAAGAGTGAAGGCAAGAACGTTATCGCCGTCTTGCAGATGGACATGTCTGGTTTCAAAGGCGCCGAGCAAGACATTTATCTGATCTACGATCTTGTCAGTCTTGAGCTCAACGCTTTTCTGGGGAAGTCGCTGCAGGAATACAACCTTACTGGGGTTCACCAGATCACGCGCGCCGAAACACATGCGGCTACGCGCGCTCGGATCATCAGTCGTGGACCCGGAACGGCGGGCATGCCGCCCTTCCGTTCGAGGCAGCGTTCTCGGACTAGAATCGTGCAATCCACGGCACGCAGGATACGGTCGTTGTGTTGGACCCCGATGGGCGCCCACCACGCGCGCTTCGCGAAACTCGGAATTGCGTTTCTTATCGAAGCGGCAAAGAGTGCCGATGGTGCGTCTGCGCAGCCTGGTGAAAAAAGAGCAGTCTTGCTTTATCTGGCGCTCAGAGGTTGCCGCAAGGGAAGATGCTTGTCCTGGAGCCGCTGTTCCGGACAAGCGTCGCGGTTGAACTTCGTCCCAGGCTGCCACGTTTATCGCCTTTGAGGGCAGTCGCCTTGCTGCGGCGCAAACCAACCGAAGCCCCGAGTTGCGACGGGCGCGGCCATCGCAAAAGATTGGCGTACTGACGCGTTGAGGCGGCTCGTGCTTGCCGTAAGGATCACGCTCCTATCCATCGTGGCCATAGTGAAACCGCACGCCATGCTGGAGGAGTTCAGGCCTGAAGTCTTGCGTTCACCCAAAAGTCGTGAGCTATCCGTTAGGCGCTTTCTGGTTGTAAGATTACCGAAGGCGCGCTAGCTAGCTCTCTCCATCTGCACCTTGCTGCGATCCAGCAAAATCACGATGCAAGGCGTAAAGGTGCAAGTCTCAGGCAATAAGATAAGATCCATGCTTCGTGGGATTACGAGATTCATTGCCTGCATTTCTCTGCTTCTGCTGGCTGTGCTTATCGCCGATGCCAGCCACGCCAAAATAATTGGCCAGGATGATGCGGTCCCAGTCGCTTCCCTGATCGCGACCAATCCGGTCCGACAAGCTGGCCAGCCAGTCGGTTTACTGCGTTCTGAACGATCTGACGGCTTCAAAGCGATCTGTACTGCGTTCATCATTTCTGATCGACACATCCTGACTGCATTTCACTGTGCGGCTGACATGCAAAATGCGACGGCTGTTTTTGGCCAAAGGGAGCCGGAGCGTGTCAGCTTCACTGTCCAGACACCCCCGGTCGAGATCAATGAAAACCTCGGTTATGCCATCTTGGAAGTCGAGGGGGCGCCATCCTGGAAAGTCGGCGCCGCCAAGCTATTGTCATTCCGTCCACGGTGGCCGGTAACTCCAGCTCTTTGGCGCGGCCAATGATGTCGACGTCGCGAGTCCCACGAGGGCCAAAAGCACTTTATGGTTGTAAGATGTTCGAAGACGTCTTATTGTAAGCGATTATTTCTTGTAAGCCATTATTTCAAGTCGGCGCCGCTGCTGTTGTTCGCGGCGCGAATATCGGCGGATGTTGCAGATGCACGGTGCAATCACATGACACGTGTCATTCTGAAATTCATTGCTCGATTTGCCTTACCAGTACTTGTTGTGCTCGCTGCAAGCACTGCGCACGCCGCAACAATCGGCGTCGATGACTCCGTGCCGGTCGCTTCTCTGGCGCCGAACGATCCAATTCGGCAAGCCGCGCAAGCTGTCGGACTGTTGCGTTCCGTGCTGCCGGACGGAACCGCGCAGATCTGCACGGCCGTGATCATTTCCGATCGCCAAATCCTGACTGCGGCGCATTGCGCCTTCGGTGCCGAAAATCTGACGGTCGTTTTCGGCCCGACAGAACAGGAGCGGAAGTCGTTCCGCGTGCAGAGCTCTCCGTCCCAAATCGACAAGGAGCGGGGTTATGCCGTCTTCGGCGTGGAAGGGACTCCGTCTCAAACATTCGGCACCGCGAAGCTGTTGCTTCGCATCCCACTCAAGGGCGAAAGCGCATTCTTTGTCGGCATGAATGAGAAAGCTGAGTTGCAGACAGCCACAAATTGTTCGGTGCTTGGCACTAATAGTCTGGGCACGATTCTCCACGATTGCGATACGACGGCCGGCAGCAGTGGTGGATTGCTCTACTCGGTCAGGGACCTTGCCATTCTCGGTCTTCACATCGGGTCAGACGGTCGAACCAACCAAGCATCACCCATGTATCTGATCGCTTTGTCAAGTGATCTGATCCGTGAAAGCGCGGCTCGTGCCGAAGACGCGGCTGCGCGTGAAGCTGCTGCGCGTGACGCTGCTGCTCGTCAAATTGCGGCTGCTACGGCTGCCCGCGAGACTGCCCCCGTCAAGCCGCCGATCATCGATTTTCGAACGATTGGCAACAAGCCTGACGAGATAGCCTCCGATTTCAAGCGCTTGTACGTTTCGCTCTTCAATGAAGGCCGGCTCCCCCTGAAGCGCTATCAGGTCATCGGCTTCGCCAACATTGAGGAGGTATTTCGAACTAATGAGCTGTTCCATGGCTCTCCGTTCCCGCTGGAACTTGATAGTATTGCGTGTGACCTCAATCCGGATGTTTGCGACCGTGAAAGGATCGAGTCCACCTCCGAGGAACAACGGTCGGGCGCCTACATTCGCGACGTGATACCGGATTCCAAAAGGCCGAGCGGAAAGTCGAGGCCTTCCGTCGGCAAGTGGAACGTCGGGCCTTCTGCCTCTCTCTGGCTTCCGAGTATCCGGGTCGAGCGGGATCGGGACTGGGTGGTTTATCGCAAGCGAGCCGGCCAGGAGATCAGCGACATCGTGACCCGTGAGTTTGGTGCGTGCGATCGATACGACGATCAATGCAGAAAGCTGATACTCGGAATGAATCGCAATCAAGGCGAGAAGCTCAAGCGCGATTATGCGGGCGCGGTTCTGCTTCCGAAGGCGTCCTTCATCGCGCGAAGTATCGATATCTCAACCGCTTCGGAAAAAGGCACCGGCCATCCCACAGTCGAGATAACGCCGACATCGTCAGAACAGAGCGGCCAGCTTGTTCTGCAGACGGGAGAAGTATCCGCCACAACGTCGCAGCCGACAGAGACTGAATATCGGGTTCAGACACCCGCTCAAGCCAGTACTATTCCAGGCTTGGACGCTGTCTTTAAATCGCTCGGCACGACAGCATCCGGCTCGGCTCGTCTTGTGCCGAACGCGCTGGCACCGGAATGGGACACCAATTGCAAAGGAAGCGAGACCTCTCCTTGCGAAGTAGATCCATCAGAGCTGTCGAAATTCCAGAAACGACTTCTCGATGGGCTGTCCTTTCCTTATCGAACTCTTTCAGACTACCCCGACGCCATAAAAGGTGGACGCATCGGTATCATCGATACGGATCTCGACCTTGCGCATTGTGCGTTTGATGAACTGAAGGCAGCAAACCGCCTGAAGCCGATCGGAATCGATATCCCGGCTCCGGCGGCAATGGCTCTGGGTTTCATGCCCTGCAAGTGGTTGAAGCCCTCCAAACAGATCAGCGCTGGCAATCATGGGACACATGTCACTAGCCTGATGGTCGGCAAGGTCGGAGATCGATTGTGGGGAATCAATCCGTTCGCAACGCTCTATGCCGGAGAGATCAAACAAACAACGATCGGTCAGCAGGTACAAGTGTCGAGTTTGGATCTGAGCGCCCTGTTGCGGAAGATGCTTGAGGCGGCCGGCACGCAGGGCGGCTTGGATGTTGTCAACATCAGCATGTTTTATCCGAGGGAAACAGCTGATGGATCCAGTGGATCGAGTTCGGTGGGAACGGGGAGTCGCCCGCTGGGTGATCCGGTCCTCGACGTGATACGCCGTGCCGGTTCTTTAACGCTGTTCGTCATTGCGGCGGGCAATGATGGGGAGGACTTTACAGCCATCTGCGACATGAGGCCTGCCTGCCTTGATCTTCCGAATGTCATTTCTGTTGCTGCGCTGGACCGCGCGTCCGACACCGACCTTCTCACGATTGGCGGAGGTGTAGGGAGCAATTACGGCCGGCGGGTTCACGTAGCTGCTCCAGGAGCCGAAATTCTGGGGTCGGTGAAGGGCAATTATCTAGGACTGCTTAGCGGCACGTCCCAGGCCGCGCCGCAGGTCGCCGCAATCGCTTCGATGCTGCGGGCCATGAAACCAAGAGCCGTTCCGGCCGATATCAAGGAGCGGTTCATCACCTGCTCAAAACCAATGCCGTCACCAGTGACGCCGCCCGCAGGCACCAGCGACGAGGATGCGAACGTCATCTTCGGAGGCAAAATCGATCCCGTCTGCACCCTTATTCCTGACGGTGACGGATTGCTGCAGGACAAGGGCGGAAGGCGGTACCGTGTCAGAAACGTTGTAAATTCGGACGACGCCGATTTGGAATTCCAACCTGCCAATTCCGAGTACACATACAGCATCGTGGTCCCGCCAAGGCAACTGAGAGGGCTGCGTGTGAATGCCAGTCAAGCTGATCTCACCATCTTTCACAAACGATCACCGGAAAATAGCAGCGCGCCGCTGTCGAAGGATGGGCGCGTGATTGCCAAGTATGGGACGCTCAGACTGGATGTCATGGAAGAGCTCGCCGGTGGTGGTCTTGGGACGTTGGAGCGCGGGCGCGCGTTTCCGGTCAAAGACGTTGTTCGATACGTGGCTCCCATGATGAAGCGGGTGTAACGCCGCGTGCCAATGCGAAGGGAGACGTCGATGGCATGGAGAGTGGGCTGTGTCACCGCCATCTTGACGGCGATGCTTCATTTTCAGGTCACCGCCCAAGCCTTCGATGAGGGGCGCGCGCCGCTGATCGACGGCCAGCTACAAGACGTCAAACAGGAGCTTTCGTCCTCGGACGCATCGCCAGACGGCAGAGTTGCCGTCATACATGGGCGTGCAACGGCGAGGACCATCAAGCTTCGCTTGGAAAATGCCGGGGGATCGTCGCCCGGCGTTGCCGTGATCGTTCGAGACGCCGGAAACAGCGAGGTGGCGCGGTATTCTACGGAGAAACTGGCTGAAGAGCGTTTTGTGTGGACGCCGGAAATCAGGGGGAATTCGGCATTGGTCGAAGTGACGGGATCGACACCGGCCGGAGCCGAATTCCGCGTCCTGATTGCTGCTGTTGCGTCTCACGTTCCGCCGTCAAAACCGACGCTCAATATTGTCAGGGACTTCGACCTGGAGAACATCGAATACATTCGCGCAAATCAGCCTGAAATTTTCGTTGCTAGTCGTCCTGTAGCAAAGATTTCATTTGTGAGCAGCGAGGGGCCCGCAGCTTGTACGGGGTTTATGGTGAGCGACGATCAGATGCTCACCAACCATCACTGCATCAATAGCGATGCGATCTGCAAATCAGCGGACGTGATCTTCGGCTTCAACAAATCCGAGTCTCCCCTCGGGGACGAGATGCAGAAATGCCTGCGGCTCGTCGACAAGGACGAAGACCTTGACGCGGCCCTGATAGAGGTTGCCGGTTCGCCGGGCAAACGATGGGGCTCTCTTGCGTTCAGCGGCGCCATTCCAATTCTCAACGAGCCGGCTGTCGTGGTCCAGCACCCCGCAGGCTTTCCCAAATTTGTTTCACGCATAGACTGCGTCGTATCAACAATGCCGGCAGACGGAGTGAAGGTGGGCAAGGAAAGCGACTTCGGTCACTCGTGCGACACCATGGATGGCAGCTCCGGATCTCCAGTGCTCAGGCGGGCCGATCTGAAGGTGATGGGCCTCCATCACTGGGGGTTTGTCGATCACGGGGGAAAGTGGAGTCAGGAGAACCGGGCCGTGCAACTACGCTTCATCAAGGAAAGATTTGGTCTTTAGTTGGCCGAAATCGATGCGCCTGGGACCGATTTGCGGCGAAGTCTTCAGCGGGGCGCCGTGACGAGGAGAAGCGGGCAGGTGCTCCGAGAGAGCAGCGCGCCGGAGAGACAATGTGAAGCGAAGCATGCGCGTGAAGTTTTTCATTGTTTCGGCAGCAGCCAAGCTCTTGGTCGCATTTGTATCGCCCGCGCTCGCGCAAGCGTCGACGGACCTCGTTCCGTTGGTCATTCTCGTCCGGCACGCGGAAAAAGCCTGTACGAATTCAGACGATCCACCATTGTCGCAAGCCGGTAAGAAACGCGCAGAGGCTCTTGCGGCTGCGCTCGCCAGCGCCGGAGTGAGGCGTGTGATCGCGACGGATTTTCGGCGTACGAACGAAACCGCGGGACCTTTGGCGCAAGCGCTTGCGCTTCAACCCGTTGTCATAAATTTGAAGAACGGCCCGACCGATCTGCCTGCTCATATCTGGCGGGTTGTGGATGCCGCCCGCGCATCGAACGATGGTGCTGTGCTCATTGTGGGTCATACGGTCACAATTCCGGGCATTATTACTGGTCTAGGCGGACCTGAGATGGGAGAGATTTCGGAGTCCGAGTATTCCAACCTGTTTGTCCTGGTTGGAGGCCCAAAGATACGGGTGGTTCGGTCTCACTACGGAGCGCTCGATCACAACTCGCGGCCGGACTGCAATTGAGCACTGCTTTGTCGTCTGACGGGCGGTCATATCTAGCAGCCATTGGCGCCCGGGCTTGGACGGGGGTGAGCGCGTCTTTGTGGGCTTGCCGTGCGTGTTGCGCTGCGGGGGCAACATGCGACGACCGCGCGCTGGCAGAACCTCAGTATTGTGATATGATCATTAAGGTTGTCGTTGACCAGTTTTACGACCTTAATCTTAGAGGAGTAGACCATGGTTGTTGGATTTTGTTTTTCATCAGTATTGCCCCAACGAGTTCGCTGGCCGCTAACCGGTACGGCCTTGGCTTTGGCCGTTTCGATGGTTGCTGGTTCCAATGTTCTTGCGCAGGACAGCAAGCCGCCGTTCAGCCCCGACGAAGGCAAGCTCTTTTTGCGCAGTGCCGCCGAAAAGGCGAGAGTGAAGCAGAAGGAGGCCGCCAAGACGTTTGAGGAATTCAAGAAATCGGTCACCAAGGAGCCGTTTCAAAACGGGAAGTACATTGTGAACGGGGACACGCCCATTACCACCGACAAAGGGCTCGAAGAGTTCTACAAGCAGAACGTAGAGGTCGCAGGACATGCGACCACTGAGTTTGCGGTCATGAGTATACTGGGAGTGGACATCGTTTGGAAATCGGCAGATAAGAAAGCACTCACATACTGCGTGAACAATGCTGCGGCGGATTCGGGTGGATTCGGAAACCGCTATAACACCGTTGTGAGCGCCATGGCCGATGCGACGCGAGCTTGGGAAGCAGTTGCCGACATCAAGTATGTGCACGTAAATGCAGAGGATTCAAACTGCACGCCGGCCAACTCAAACGTCAAATTTGATGTCAGGCCGGTCAATCTCAACCAATATTTGGCGCGCGCATTTTTCCCGAACGATGACCGCGTGACGAGCAATGTCCTCATTGATAACTCAGCATTCGAGATTCCGGCTGGGGGGAAGCTCTCGCTGACGGGCATTCTCCGGCATGAGCTCGGACATACGTTGGGCGCACGACATGAACAAACCCGACCAGAGTCGGGAACTTGTTTTGAGGACAACGATTGGAGAGGTGTGACCGACTATGATGCCTTCTCGGTCATGCATTATCCTCAGTGTAACGGAAAGGGCGATTGGTCGCTGATATTGACCGCCCAGGACAAGAATGGAATCGCCTGCCTGTACGGGCCGGCAGCCGGATTCACGATTGACACGACTATCTGCAAACCGAAGCAGTGATCCAGTAACCTGACGAATGATGCCGTTAGCAGCCTTGGTCATTGCCTGGGCTGCTGACGGCTGAGGCCTACCCAAGGTACCACTATGAAGATGGCGTCTTTGCTGCTCTCGGGACTTGTTAGTTTATCGTTCCCCTGGCAACTCGTCTGCGCTTACCAGACAGTCGAGACTGCACAGCTACGCAAGACCCTGGATTTGACTGAACCGCGGGATCAGGCAAACAATCGCGCCGCGAACTTTGCGGTTATCCACGGCGGATGGATTATGCGTACAGCTGGATCTGCTGACTCGGGTCGTGACACCGGTCCGCCGGACGCCGTTCTCGAGCTTCAGAGCTTTGCCTTTTACGCGTTATCTCGGGGCAAAGGCCTGTCCGAGGAGGGCCGACAGGTGGTCGAAGACTTTCGTGAACTCCTGCGTGGAATGAAGGCGGAAGGTCAGGTTCTCGAAGTGTCGGACTCCAGAATCGGCCTCGAGGGCGAAACGAGGATATGCGCCAAATTCGCGAGTTCAGATCTGGCGGGGAAGGCGTGGATGCAAATGCAGCGCCTTTCAGCCGGTGTGGATCTCGTGCAGCTAAAGCCAGAGAAGTGCTGAGTACTGTCTCACCTGCCGGGGAGATATGAATTTGGCTGTGGATGTTATATGGCGCGTTCCTGGCAAGTGCGTGGCTCAGCCCAGCAGAGCACTGCTGTCGCGGATGGATCGCTTCGCCTCGATATCGCAACAGACCGAAGTTTGTGGTGACCGCGGCTGCCTTGCTGCCGCGACGGCTCGCAATGTCTCAATCCGAGTACGGCTTGTCGTCGGATGCCTGGGACGGGTTTCCAAGGTCTCGAAATGAACTTCTGAAATTTATCTGCGACCGCGAAGTCGAGGGGCTGGTCTTTCTTCCGGCGATGAGCACATCAGCAGCATCACGATGGCGCGCGTAGTTTGCGAAGATACCGGCAGGAAATGCGTCTTCCACTCCATTCACAGCTCCGGTCTTTTTTCACGCTATACTTTCGCGAATGGAGTCGGCCAATGACTTCATAGAAGCCGATTCATTCGCATTCTCTGCCGGGTCGGCCAGCCCTTACCGCATTGACGTCGAGACGCGATTTTTTCCCGGGCGACGGTTTCGCATTGCTCTCGGTTCAAAAGGACCGGTCCGGATGGGATCTGGATGTGCGCTTCAATCGTGAAGCGTAAGCGTGGTGCTGAGGCCCTTCAGATTGTTTGTGCGCAGTCTTGTGAGCGCCGCTAGGAGCCTATCTGTTTAGTCGCGGTGTGGCCGCGACGATAACATGACGGCGCTCATCCGGCAGCCAGCGCGAGCTTTCGGAGGTTGTGGGCGGTGCAGATCATCGCCC
>NZ_JADPKQ010000438.1:0-28292 GCF_023074015.1 Bradyrhizobium sp. 142 | reverse complement strand
ATTCGGGTCGTGCTTTGCTGGTCCGCATTCCCCTTGGTCGCGGCCCTTCGCTCCACCAGCTCCTTTCGCAGATCGCTCTGCCTCGTTCGCCGGCTTCGCACTGTGGCCACGTCCGACTTCCCGCGTTCGTTCGTCATCGGCTTCGGCTCCTCGCCTTCCCGATGCGGACCGAAGGCGCATGCCGCCTGCGGTCGAACGCGGGACCTCCCAGGTTCCGGCGCGGTCCCTTACTGCGTGATGGGGTCTTCGACCACGGCAGAGCGTCAGCCCCTCGCATAACGGGACCGCACATGTTGCCTTCGACGTTGCTTACCGCCTCGGCCTCTGCGAGTTTCTGTCTTTCGCGGCTCAATAGCCACCCCACAGCATCGTTGTGTACGCTTCGCTGCCGCCGTCGCCGACGACACCGCAACACTCACTACCGGGCGCCCGCTATGGCTTACCCGGACCGGACTTCCACCGGTTGGACCGCGCCAGCTTGCCTGGCGCACAAGCAATCCAGACTGCTCCCGCAGAGGCAGTCTGGATTGCTTCGTCGCATCAGCGAAATTGCTACGCAATTTTGTCGCGAGCTCCTAGCAATGACGTGGCTGGAGCGGAGCGCCCCTCACTCCGTCTGAAAATCCCCGGCCTGCGGCTGCGCCAGCGGCGTGAACTCGCAGCGATCGGGCTTGAGGTCGATCAGCGGCGTGTTGTCGATGCAGTCGAGGCCACGCACCAGGATCGCATTGCCCTCGATGCCGACCAGCTTGACGATCGAGGTGCCGATCGGATTGGGCCGCACCGGCGAACGCAGCGAAAAGGTGCCGCGGGTTTTCTCGTTGTTCTTCGGGCTCTGCAAGACGATGTCGCGGCGCGACTTGTCGAGCCAGTAGATCACTTCGAGATTGCTGTAGAAGTCGACGCCCTTGATCGCCGGCACGAACGGCTCGAAGATCTCGAGCCGGCAGATAGGGCCGTCGTGACGGCCTTGCCGCGGCGTCTCCAGTCGAGACGTCCAGGGCGTGCGGATGCGGCCGATGAAGACCAGCCCGGCATCCTGCGTCGGCGGCAGCTCGATGGCGACCTCGCCGTCGCGGAGCTCGTTTTGGCGAACCATATTTCCAGTTCCTTGCTATTCGGAAGCGGTTTTAGCCCAACCACCACTTGCCGGCCAGCATGAAGACCTCGCCGGCGACGACGCCGGCAAAGATCGAGCGGCGCGTCAGCAGGAACACGACGAGGCCAGCGGCCACCGCGCCATAGCGCAGCACGTCCGGCACGCTGGCGAGCGCGCCCGGCGGCTCGACCACGATCTGGGCGATGACGCCGGCCAGGATCGCAGTCGCAACCGCCCTCACCCAGACCAGCAGTTCGGAGCCTTCATCGATGCCGCCGCCGAACCACAGGCCCAGCATGCGCCATATCTGGTTGGGAACGACGCCGGCAACGAACAGCACCGCGAGCGCATGCCAGTCGCCAATGAGCTGCGCGAAGCTCATGCGCGCACCTCGCGCCACCAGTGCACGCCATAGGCGACGGTGCCGGCCACGAGGCCACTGACGAGGATATCAAGGCCGGAGTTCATCTTCGCCGCCACTGGATAGAGCACGATCCCCAGCACGAGGGCGACGACATCGGCAATCTCGCGGCTGTTGCGCGCTGTCGAGAACAGGAATGAGAGCGGCGTCAGCAGCAGGATCGCTGCGCCAAGCGCCTGCGTCAGGTTCGCGGCGAGGAAATAGCCGACCGTGTTGGCGGTGAGGCACACCGTCACCAGACCGCAGCCGAGCCCGTGGACGAAGGCGATCCGCCGTTCGCGCGGCACCTGCGGCAGAAAGCGGTGGCACTCGACCCACAGCGTTACGGCAGTGAGATGCGCAGCAAACACCAACTCGCGCCGTTTTGTCGTTGGCGTGCGCATCAGCGGCAAGACCGACACCACCATCGGAAACAGGCGGATGGCACTGACGGTCACCGCGATTGCCGACTGAATGATGGTGGCCCCCGAGCCAAGCGTGGTGATCAAAATGATCTGCGCCGGTCCCGCCCACACGAACAGCGTCGAGGCAAGCGCCCAGGCCAGGCTGAAATGCGTGTCATGCGCCAGCGCGCCGATACCGAGATAGGTCACGAACAGGACGACAGTGAGGATCGTCTGCGTGATCGAGCGCAGCCCCCACGCAAAAGCGCGCCAGGAACTTTGCCATTGAGGGGAGTCGAGCGGAGGGAGCGCCACGGGAAGTCTTGGCCGGGTGAGGAATCGTGCCCGCATAACGGGCACTGCCGCGGCTTCCGTCAAGGAAATGCGCGGCGGGGCTGGCATGCAGCGCCACCGCATCCACCGTCATTCCGGGGCGCGCCCCTCTTAGGCGCACCCCGGAATGACAAGAGGTGACAGGAGCCCCTACCCGCTCACACCCCTGTTCTTCAGCACGAAGCAGGCGCCACCAGCCTTACGGATCCGGTTGCACAGATCATCCGCCTCACTACGCGTATCGGCGCCGATGCGCACCTGATAGAAGGCGCGCGTGCCGCGGCTGCGCATCACCGACGAGAGCAGGCTCGGATCGCGGTCGCCGATCACCGCGCTCAGCCGCGTGACCGCGCGGGAATACATCGCCAGCGCCCTGTTGCGGTTGAAGCCGGCCGCGAGCTGCACGCCCCAGGTCTTTGCGGCGGCGAGCTCTACATGCTGCTCGAGCTCGGCGACGAAGGGATTCGGCGCGCGCTTCAAGAGCGCCATCAGATCGCGGCAGCTCGTGGGCGGCGCGCTTGGCGGCCCGTTACCGGTGCTACCTGCCTTGGCCCAGGCCTCGACCGTCGCGCCGGTGATGGCGAGGACGTAGCTGCGGGTCTGCTCCGGCATGGGGCCGCTACCGGCAAGCCATTCCTGGACCCGGCGCGGCCCGGCATTGTAGGCGGCGGCCGCAAGGCCGAGATTGCCGAACTGGTTGCGTAGCTCGTTCAAAAACCCCGCCGACTTCGGCAGCGCCTGCACCGGATTGAAGGGATTGAGCAGCCCGCGCTCGCTCGCCGTGCCCGGCATGAACTGCGCGATCCCCTGCGCGCGGTCGCCGCTACGGGTCACCGGCCCGACGGCATCGGTCTGGAAGCGGCTCTCCTGCCAGATCACGCGGGCGAAGAATTCCAGCGGCAAATTGGCATCGCGCGCCGCAGCCTCGATGATCAGGCAGATCGATTCGCGTGTGTCGCTCTCGCGCGCATCCGCAGGCTTTTGCGGATTCGTGGCAAGCTCCTCGACGCTTGGCACCGCGACATTGGTCTCTGCCGGCGAACTGTCCGATGCGAACGCCCGCGTGACCGACAAAAGCAGCGTGGCGATGATGGCCGGTGCGATCCGTCCCGCCGGCGCGCGACCACGTCTGTGGCGCGCGCCGGCACGGCGTGCCACAAGGTGATCTGCCATGTTGTGGCATCGTGCCATCGTTCAAAGAGTTGCCAATATGCTGCCTGACCTGCTTCCTTCAATGCGTTACCCTGCCAAACGGATCCACACCATCCTTGTCCTCGCCTGGGCAGCCCTCGCGGTGATGGCCGCGCCGGCCATGGCGCAAGTCGCCACACAGGTCACCTGGCGGATGACGACCGAGTACCCGCAGAACAACATTTCCGGAATCGGGCTCACGACCTTTGCCAAGCGCGTGGCCGAGCGCACCAACGGGTTCGTGACGGTGAGCAACGCCTTCGATAACGAACTCAAGATCAGCTCGGGCGAGATGCCGCGCGCCGCCCTGGACGGCCGGATCGCCGGTGGCGACGCCTTTGCAGGCGCGCTGTCCGGCCTCGACCCGGTGCTCGGCTTGTCGACCCTGCCCTTCCTGGTGCAATCGGTCGACGTCGCCCGCGACGCCAATCTGCGGGCACGCCCGCTCTACGAGAAGGCGATGGCGGCGCGCGGCCTCAAACTGCTTTATGTGACGATCTGGCCCGCCACAGGCCTCTGGTCCGACCATCAGCTCGAAGGCGACGGCGACCTGCCGAAGCTGAACTTGCGGGCTTATGACGCCAACTCCAGCGACGCCATGCGCGCGGCCGGCGCAAATGCGCAGTTTCTGCCGATGGACGCGGCGCTCGCCGGGCTCAGGGAGCACCGGTTGAATGCGGTCCTCACTTCTGGCGACGGAGGCGCGGGACGCAAGCTCTGGGCCCTTTTGCCGCATTTCACGGCGATCAATTACGCGATGCCGGCCTCGATCGCCTTCGTCCGCAACGACGCGTTTGCGGAGCTGTCCGAGCCGGTGCAACGCGAGGTTCTGGCGGCGGCGGCCGAGACCGAGCAAAGCCAGTTCGCACTGCTCGCCCATCGCACCTCCGAAAACTATGCGCGCATGCGCGACAACGGAGTCCGCATCGCCGAGCCCGCGCCGGCGTCGCTCGTCGCCGCGCTCCGGAAGGCGGCGACGGCCACGGTCACCGCGTGGCAGACGCAGGCCGGCGCGGATGCCGCTGCGATCGTCGAATGGACCAAGCAGCAATGAAGGCCACGGCGGTGGCGCTGCCTTAGATTTTGACCGGAACCAGGCTTTCACCGCTGATGGCGCGATCGAGCGCGTCGATCAGCGCCTGAAATTCGACGAACTTGTTGCGCGCTCGCTCGGCCGTGTCGCGCTCAAAAGGGGCCGCCAGAACTTTCGCATGCGCGTCTCGGTCCTCGATCATGCGATCGCGGGCTTTCTTCAGTGTCTCAAGTCGCTCGCTCATATAGGCTCCTCGGCATATATATCTTTCCGGTCAAGGTCTCAGTCGAAGCCCGCCGGAAGCTCGCCCTTCCGGAATAACACCGTAGGCTCATCGTCATAGTCCCCCATTTCGGGATCGCCGCTGGACGAGAACGCAACGACGCCGAGCTTGCTCAATGCCAGTCGCTCCGCGGTTCGCAGCGCGCCGCTTTCCGACTTGCAGACGATCGGAGAGTCGGCCTTCAGATTTCCGCCCTTGCCGGCATTGAATGCCTGCACTACGTAAGTTGTTTCGCGGGCCATGACGTTCCTCATTGTCCATCGCGACAACACATAGCTGCAAAGTATGAGCTTGCGAGCGGCAGTTGCGCGTGGCGACGCCCGTTGGCCGCCTGCCCTCAGGCTCCGCACCCGGTTTGTTAAAGATCTCAACAACCGCGACAGATATTCTTCAGCTTCGCCGCGGTTAGAGCCTCTTCCGCAACGAACGGGTCTTTGTATGGAGCAGCCCGGGATACGTCGCTCCCTACAGCGGAGGGCTTCTTAACTTTCGGAGGGAACGCGGCGTCATAACAGGCCAGCCGCCCGCTGGTGTTTTCGATCGCGCGGCAATCGGATTCGCTGGCGATCGCGCCTTGCGCAAACGTGCCGAGGACCAATGTGACAAGAAGCGTTTTCATGCGGACGCGGTTCCGGGCGGCAATCATGTCGAAGGTCCTGTGATGTCTGCCGATGCGCGCCGATCGCTACGCCGGCCGGCTTCTTCTGCGGATGGGATACCGACGCAGCCATTTGACGAGCAGCTGGCGTCTCTTCAATCTTCGAATTGATCGAACTCGTCAGGCAGCAGAAGTCGGCCCTGCGGCGTGCATATGCGTACGTCGAGATAGCCTTCCTGCAGCAGCTCTCTCGCCTTCTTCAAGGCGGCAGCGGTCGTGGCACGGCTAAGGCTGACGCGGCCGCCTTCATGATCCCCGCTGACCAGGTATTGCAGTTGCGGCGTCTTATCCATGCAGGAAAGCCGCTGCGGCCACCAGGAGCAGAAGAAATAGCGGGACCATCACCGGCGGCACGATCCAATCGGCCAGACGAAATCCAGACATGCACCCTCCTCCTCTGTCGGCGGGAGTGCTCGTGACCCTCAGTCACCGATGGAAGCCGTGGGAAGGGCGGTGATGGCGCGAGTCTACGCCTACGTTTTGCGAATAGCGAGCTTTAAAACGGCACGCGATAGCAAGGAGGAGATTCCGGTGTGGCGACCGTGCGAGTTGCCTCGGCCTGCAGCCTCGTCTAGGTCAGGCAATAGACGGCAGTATCAACGTGGGCGCGGCGACAATGATGACCATCTATTTCGATCTCGACGGCACGCTGACCAACCCGAAACCCGGGATCACGCGCTCAATTCAGTACGCGCTGGAGCGGCTCGGCGTCGCCGTGCCGAGCGAGGACGAGCTGACCTGGTGCATCGGCCCGCCGCTGCATGCCAGCCTGAAAAAGCTCACCGGATCGGACGAGCTCGCCGACCGCGCCCTGCTGCTCTATCGCGAGCGCTTCAGCGATGTCGGCCTGTTCGAGAACGAGGCCTACAGCGGAATTACAGACACGTTGTCATCACTGGCAGCGACAGGCCAGCGCATGTTCGTCGCCACCAGCAAGCCCGTGGTCTATGCCGCCCGTATCGTCGATCATTTCGGGCTGAAACCGTATTTCGAGCGCGTGTTCGGCTCCGAGCTCGACGGCACGCGCGTCGACAAGCGCGACCTGCTCCGCTACGCGCTTGATGAGGCCAAGGTCGATCCGCGCACCGCCACCATGATCGGCGACCGTAGCCATGACGTGGTCGGCGCCCGGACCAACGGCATGACCGCGATCGGAGTACTCTACGGCTATGGCAGCGAGGCGGAGCTTAAGGAGGCCGGCGCCCATCACATCTGCGCTGCGCATCCCGAACTGCTCGGCCATTGCGTCTTGTAACCCTCACGCGCTGGTGGTCTCGACCGCGGCCAGCATGCCCGTTTTCGGATGGCAGTTCAGATATTCAAAGAACTGCTCATCCGCCGCCGCCACCGTGACCTCGTGATAGAGCCGGAGTTTTGCTGAGGGCCCCAGCGTCGAGAGATATTTCATCGCCGCCCCAAAGATCTTGACGTGGGTGGGATGCGACTCCGCCCAGCGCTCCAGCGCCGCAAGGCTCTTCCACCAGCTCTGGCCGTAGGATTTTTCGGTGACGCTGCCGTCAACCGCGAGCACGCGCATATAGCGGTTGCCATAGCAACCGATGCCAAGGCCGTGGTCGCGCAGGAAATCCATGCCTTCCCGCAGCACCGGCTCGACGTCGTCGAGATAGAGTTTGCGCTCCGAGGCCTCGGTGTCGCTCCAGTCCTGTCCGGAACGGATCAGGCAGAGATTGTCGTGCGCTTTAACGCGCAGCCGCTTGCCGTCGCGGATCAGCTCGGGAAGTCCCGATCCCATCGCGTGGCTTTCCCGTCCACGCCTCGCGCGTCGGCGCAAACCAGGCATCGAAGCGCGCGATGTCGTCCCAATAGGCGACGGAGACCACGTTCTCATGGCCGACCTGATCGATGTAGCGCGCGCGGTCCCAGTGCGATGGGCCGCTTTCTTTCGCAAAGGTTCCGGCGATTTCTGCGAGCGCAGCTGTCGCGACTGTTGGCGCCGTGCCGCGGTACTGCACGCCGAAATAGGCCATCGCGACACGGCTGACCGTGGGCTTGTAGCGCGCGACGAACGACGGATATGGCGGCTGGTAATCGTCGGGCACCCGCTTGTGGCGCGAGCGCTTCATTTCCAGGTTCTGAGGAATAGCGGATTCCATGATCAGGCCTCCCTGCAGGCTCAGCTTGCCGCAGCGGCGATGTCCGCTGGCTCGACGATATCGACCGGCAGCGCAAACTGCTCGACGCGCTGGTACCGCTTCTTGTTGAGGAGGAGCCGCGTGACGTCGGGCCGCGAATAGTGCCCGGCGGGGTCCGCCGCATTCTTGGCAACACCGATCGCGCCAAGATCGATTTCGGCAATCAGCAGCCCCTCCTGGTCCGGCGCGAGCTTGTCGCCAATCTGGCTGCCGTCCGGGCCGTAGATCGCAGCGAATCCACCACCTGCATGCAGCAGCGCGTTCTTGTCGGGCCGGTCACAGAGCTCGTCGATCATGGCCTGCGACACAGTTGCGCAAGGTGCGAGCACGAAGCAGGAGCCTTCGACAGCATAGACGCGCGAGGCGGCGTTGTTTACCTCTGCGCCCAGCGCCGGCGCAAAGGGATCGTAGAGCGAAAAGCTCGGCCAGGCCGCGACGTGGACCTGCTCGTTCTGGGCATACATCGCGTATTTCGACAACGGCTGGAGATGCTCCCAGCAGCACAGCGCGCCGATGCGGCCGATGTCCGCGCGGGCGTGGACGGCAAGATCGCTGCCGTCGCCCTCGCCATAGACGGTGCGCTCGGCATGGGTCGGCCGCAGCTTGCGGCGCTTGGCGATGGTCTCACCATCCGGAGCGATCAGCCATTGCGCGAGATAGAGGCTGCCGCCGTCGCGCTCGGACAGGCCGATCACGGCGGTGAGGTTTGCCTTCCGCACCGCGTCGCGCAGCTTCCCGGCCTGCGGGCTGTCATAGGACAACGAATTGTCGAAATAGCGCTGCACAAAGCCGCGGCCGATCGCCCAGGCCGGCGAGTCCATCCAGATGTGCCAGGGGTAGCCGGGAATGAAGGCCTCCGGAAAGGCGATCAGTTTGGCGCCACGTTCCGCCGCCTCCCTGATCAGCCCGATCGACTTGTCGATCGAGGCATCTAAATCGAGCCAGGCGGGCGCCGCCTGCACCACCGCCACCTTGTATTTCGGATGTTGGATGCCCATTGCCGCCTCCTCGTGCTCCGCTGGGACAGGGTGGCTTTCCGGTTGATCACGGCACGCCCCCGATGCAGTCTATTGGGCCAGAGCCGGACGAGGTTCGCTCGACCGCCACGGCACGAAAATTCGACTGGAATGGCGGTACGGAATTTGCCTCGAGCTCTGCCGGGCCAGTGATTGCATGCGAACTTCGCGACGTGAAAGGGAGGCCAGCCCATGTCCATCCAGTTCACCACCGACGACAGCCCCGGGCACCGGCGTCTGGCCCTCTGGCAGGACATCGTTTGCGACGTCTTCGTCGGCCTGGACTGCAAATCGGACCTCGGCAGCGCCTTTCGCGGCTCGGTGACGCAGGCCACGCTCGGCAAGGCGGTGTGCTCCGAGGTCTGCTCCGACCGCCAGCACGTCTTCCGTACGCCCTCGCGCATCGCGCGCTCGGACCAGGACTTCGTCCTCGTCGCGCTTGGCAATCGCGGCGACGGCGGGGTCGTGCAGGACGGCCGCGAGACCGTGATCCATCCGGGTGAGTTCGCACTCTACGACACCACGCGGCCCTATGAGCTGAAGTTCAAGGACGCTTTCACGCAGACCATCTTCAAGGTGCCGCGCGAGATGCTGCAGCGGCGGCTCGGCCGCACCGAAGCTCTCACTGCGTTGTCATTCGGCGCCGGCGCGCCGCTCGAACGGCTTGCCTACGATTTCATCGTCAAGCTCTGCCAAAACGCGGACCAACTCGCGACGGATCACGCCGCCGCGCTGTCGGAGCAGGCCGTCGATCTCCTGGCGATGGCGCTGAGCGAACGGCTCGGCAAAACGTCGCTGCCGTCGTCGACCCATCGCTCCGCCCTGCTCTACCGGCTGAAGGCGCATATCCGTGCGCACCTTGCCGATCCTGACCTCTCGCTATCGGAGACCGCGGCTGCGCTCGGCATCTCGCCGCGCTACGTGAACGATCTTCTTGCCGACGAGGATACCTCGTTCCAGCGCTGCGTTCTGGCCGAACGTCTCGCCCAATGCAGGCGCGACCTCGCCACGCCCATGCTCGCCCACCGCCACGTCAGCGAGATCGCCTTCGCCTGGGGATTTAACGACCTCTCGCATTTCGGCCGCGTCTTCCGCGAACACTTCGGGATGTCGCCGCGCGAGTTCCGGCAGAGCCAGCTGCGGCATTGAGATCGGCCCGACGGAATAACCGCGTCGGCCGCCTCCAGCCCCAGCCTTCGATTTGGACGAAGGCAGCACTCGGGAATTCCAGATTGTCTCGTCCACCGGCGTGCATCAGGCTGGCGCGCATGAGTACCAATTCAACGACAGGCGCATCTGAGCTGTTGCTGAGTGTGATCGCGATCCGGCTCGCGGTGCTGGTGCTGGCAGGCTGGAGCCTGGCTCTGCTGCCTCGGCAGGCCCGTGACGGCAACGTCGGCTGCGTTCCCTTGCAGGCAGCAAGCATCGAGGCCCCGACTCCACCGAAGATGATCAGCTCGCACGTCGGCGATCCCATCTTCGCCGACATGCGCCTGCACGATTAGGGCCGTCCTTGAGCAAGGCCGCCATGTGCGCGCGTCATGGTACGAGGCACTGGCCTGCGCTACCAACCGGCAACAGAACCGCGTGCATCAATCAGCGGCTAGCCGAGGAGCATATCAATGGAACACCGACGCTTGGGCCGGTCGGGCCTCATGGTGCCCGCTTTGAGCCTTGGAACGGGCACTTTCGGCGGCGTCGGCCGCCTTGCTGCATGGGGTACGACCGACGCGAGCGAGGCGCGGCGCCTTCTGGATATCTGCCTCGATGCCGGCGTCTCGATGTTCGACACTGCCGACGTCTATTCGCTCGGCGAATCCGAGTGCGTTCTCGGTGAGGCCATCAAGGGCCGCCGCGACAAGGTTTTGGTCTCGACCAAGGCGACCTTTCGCTTCGGCGACGGGCCCAACGATATCGGCTCGTCCCGGCAACATTTGCTCACAGCCATTGACGCTTCGCTGAGCCGGCTCGGGACCGATTACATCGACCTGTTCCAGCTCCACGGCTTCGACGCATTCACCCCGCCCGAGGAGGTGCTTGCGACCCTCGACGTGCTCGTGCGCGCCGGCAAGATCCGATACGTCGGCGTTTCGAATTTTTCGGGCTGGCACCTGATGAAGTCGCTCGCCGTCGCCGACAAGCACGGCTTTCCGCGCTATGTCGCCAATCAGACCTACTATTCGTTGATCGGGCGCGACTACGAATGGGAGCTGATGCCGCTTGGCCTCGACCAGGGGCTCGGCGCGGTGGTGTGGTCGCCGCTCGGATGGGGACGCCTCACCGGAAAAATCCGCCGCGGCCAACCCAAGCCCGAGGTCAGCCGCCTGCCCAAGACCGCGGATATCGGGCCGCCTGTGCCCGATGACCACGTCTATCGTGTCGTCGATGCGATCGATGAGATCGCCAAGGAAAATGGCAAGAGCGTCTCGCAGATTGCGTTGAACTGGTTGTTGCAGCGTCCAACGGTCTCGACACTGATTATCGGCGCGCGCAACGAGACGCAGTTGCGCGAAAATCTCGGCGCGGTCGGCTGGTCGTTGACCAAGGAGCAGATCGAAAAACTCGACGCCGCAAGCAAGGTGACGCTGCCCTACCCCTACTGGCATCAGCGCACGACCTTCACGGACCGCAATCCGCCACCGGTGTAGGTATCTCGCCTCGAAACGTTCGGCGAGCGTCCTTGCGCTGCATCAATTCGGAGCTTGCGAAAGCTATCCTGACCCATGCTTGCCGCGCCGAAAGGCCTGCCTTCCGAGTCAGGAACGGTCCGTGTCCTGCCGGGTTGCGATCAATCCTGCAATTTCCTAACCCGGAGATGAATCACGGCTCGAATCAAGCTCGCCTCCATGATGTCGGCCGCCCCGATCGAGCATGGCGACGGACTGCCGCAGCCTCAGCGCAACCAGGCGGTCCTGACCATTGCGCTCGGCATTATCATGGCGGTGGTCGACAGTGCCATCGCCAACGTGGCGCTGCCCACAATTGCGGCCGACCTCGATGCGAGCCCGGCCTTCTCGATCTGGATCGTCAACGGCTATCAGCTCGCGATCACTATCTCGCTGCTGCCGCTGGCTTCGCTCGGTGAGATCGTCGGTTATCGCCGCGTCTATCTGGCCGGGCTCGTCCTGTTTACACTCGCATCCGCGTTCTGCGCGCTGGCACATACGCTGCCGATGCTCACGATCGCGCGCATCGTGCAGGGGTTCGGCGCAGCCGGCATCATGAGCGTCAACGCGGCGCTGGTGCGCTTCACCTATCCGCGCAGCCAGCTCGGCCGCGGCATCGGGCTCAACGCGCTCGTCGTCGCATTCTCCGCCGCGATCGGACCGACGCTTGCCGCCGGCATCCTCGCGGTGGGAAGCTGGCCCTGGCTGTTCGCCATCAACGTGCCGCTCGGCGCGGCGACGCTGGTGCTGGGCCTGCGCAGCCTGCCCCACACCAAGCCCGCGGGCCGTTCCTTCGACTGGCAGAGCGCCGCGCTATCCGCGATCACCTTCGGCGTCGGTATCGCCGCGATCGACAGCGTCGGCCACGGCGAGGCGCTCGTGACCTGCCTCGTTCAATTCGCAATCGCCGTCGTCGCCGGTGCGCTGCTGATCTGGCGGGAAACCCACATCGCATCGCCGCTGCTGCCGATCGATCTCTTGCGCATCCCCGTCTTCGCGCTGTCGATTGCGACCTCGATCGCCTCGTTCTGCGGACAGATGCTCGCATTCGTCGCGATCCCCTTCTATCTGCAGAGCCGCTTCGGCTATTCGGCCGTGCACATGGGACTGCTGATCACGCCATGGCCGATCGCAGTGGCCTTCGCAGCCCCTCTCGCCGGCCGTCTGGTCGAGCATTACCCGGCCGGCCTGCTCGGCGGCATCGGGCTCACGCTGTTTGCCTGCGGCCTGGGCGCGCTCGCCTTGCTGCCTGCGGACCCGATGCCGCTCGACGTGGTCTGGCGCATGGCGCTGGCCGGCGCGGGCTTCGGTCTGTTCCAGACGCCCAACAATCGCACCATGATCGCGGCCGCCCCGCGCGAGCGCGCCGGCGGTGCCAGCGGCATGCTGGGCACGGCGCGGCTGCTCGGCCAGACCACCGGCGCGGCGCTGGTGGCGCTGTTCCTCGGCCGCTATCCACTGGAGGGAACCCGGATCGCCCTGCTCGCCGCCGTCGGCTTCGCCCTATGCGGCGCCATGCTGAGCATGTTGCGGCTGTCGCCCGCGGGCGCGCGCGGCGCCGAGCACGTCCGCGTGCAGGACGATCAGCGCCTGCGTGGAGATTAGCGGCGCGCATTGCCCAGCTTCCGGCTTGATCCACGGTTGGCGCGCACCCTGCCGCTCAGAACAGGCCACGGCTGCCGGCCGCGCCCGAAGCCGTCCGTAACAGCCCGCGCGGTCCCAAAATGAAAAGGCCGGCTGAGAAGCCGGCCCTTTCGATTCTTGCGATGCTGCGATTAGACCTTGACCAGCGGCCCCTTTGAGGTCGGCCCCTTCGAGCCGCCGGGGCCGCCCGGCTTGGACTTGCCCGGCGGACGCTTGCGGGCGGGCAGTTTCTCCTGCTTCGGCGTCACGGGACCCTCGACGAACTCGAAGCCGATCTTGTCCTTGGTCTCGTCGGCTTCGTCCTTGACCAGGACGACGCGGACGTGACCGCCACCCTTGAGCTTGCCGAACAGCACCTCGTCGGCGAGCGGCTTCTTGATGTGCTCCTGAATCACGCGGGCCATCG
Source organism: Bradyrhizobium sp. 142 (assembly GCF_023074015.1). Classification (NCBI taxonomy): domain Bacteria; kingdom Pseudomonadati; phylum Pseudomonadota; class Alphaproteobacteria; order Hyphomicrobiales; family Nitrobacteraceae; genus Bradyrhizobium; species Bradyrhizobium sp. 142. The sequence continues at coordinate 15,006 of NZ_JADPKQ010000438.1, read as the reverse complement.
GCCGCGCGCCCATCTGCTCGTCATAGCCGTGCTGGACCAGCCACGCCTTGGCGGGCTCGGACAGCTCGATGGTGACGTCGCGGTCGCCGAGCTGGGCCTCGAGCTGAAGCACGAACTTCTCCACCACCGTGCCGATCACCTCGACACTGAGATGGCTGAACGAGACGACGGCATCGAGGCGGTTGCGGAATTCCGGCGCGAACTGCCGGTTGATCGCCTCGTGGTCGTCACCTTCGCGCTTGGAACGCGTGAAGCCGAACGCCTGCTTGGCGAGATCCGAAGCACCCGCATTCGTGGTCATGATCAGGATCACGTTACGGAAATTGACCTGCTTGCCGTTATGGTCGGTGAGCCGGCCATGGTCCATGATCTGGAGCAGCACGTTGTAGAGGTCGGGATGCGCCTTCTCGATTTCGTCGAGCAGCACCACGCAATGCGGATGCTGGTCGACGCCGTCGGTGAGCAGACCGCCCTGGTCGAAGCCGACATAGCCCGGAGGCGCGCCGATCAGGCGCGACACGGTGTGCCGCTCCATGTATTCGGACATGTCGAAGCGCAGCAACTCGACGCCGAGGCTCGCCGCAAGCTGCTTTGCCACTTCCGTCTTGCCGACGCCGGTGGGGCCCGAGAACAGGTAGCAGCCGATCGGCTTCTCCGGCTCGCGCAAGCCGGCTCGCGCCAGCTTGATCGATGCCGCAAGCGACTCGATCGCCTTGTCCTGCCCGAACACCGTGCGTTTCAGGGTCTGTTCGAGATGCTTCAGCACCTCGGCATCATCCTTCGACACGCTCTTCGGCGGAATCCGCGCCATCGAGGCGATCGTGGTCTCGATCTCCTTGATACCGATGGTCTTCTTGCGCTTGTTCTCGGCCACCAGCATCTGCGCCGCGCCGGACTCGTCGATCACGTCGATCGCCTTGTCCGGCAACTTGCGGTCGTGGATGTAGCGCGAGGAGAGCTGCACCGCGGCCTCGATCGCCTCATTGGTGTACTTCAGCCGGTGATAGTCCTCGAAATACGGCTTGAGGCCCTTGAGGATCGCGATCGCGTCCTCGACCGTCGGCTCGTTGATGTCGATCTTCTGGAAGCGGCGCACCAGCGCGCGGTCCTTCTCGAAGTGCTGGCGATACTCCTTGTAAGTCGTCGAGCCCATGCAGCGGATGGTGCCGGAGGCGAGCGCGGGCTTGAGCAGATTCGAGGCATCCATCGCCCCGCCCGAGGTCGCGCCCGCACCGATCACAGTGTGAATCTCATCGATGAACAGGATGGCGTTGGGGTGCGCTTCGAGCTCCTTCAGCACCTGCTTCAGGCGCTCCTCGAAGTCACCGCGATAGCGCGTGCCCGCGAGCAGTGTGCCCATGTCGAGCGAGAACACCGTGGCCGCCGCAAGAACTTCCGGCACCTCGCTGTCAACGATGCGCTTGGCGAGTCCCTCCGCGATCGCGGTCTTGCCGACACCGGCCTCGCCCACGAACAGCGGATTGTTCTTCTGCCGGCGGCACAGCACCTGGATCGCGCGGTTGATCTCGGAATTGCGTCCGATCACCGGATCGATCTTGCCGTCACGCGCCTTCTTGTTGAGGTTGACGCAATAGGTATCGAGCGCCTCGCCCTTCTTTTTGGTGTCTTCGCTGCCCTTGGCCTCGGTCTCTTCGTCGACGCCGCGCACAGGGCGCGCCTCGGAGACGCCCGGCCGCTTGGCGATGCCGTGGCTGATGTAGTTGACGGCGTCGTAGCGCGTCATGTCCTGCTCTTGCAGGAAATACGCGGCATGGCTCTCGCGTTCGGCGAAGATCGCAATCAACACGTTAGCGCCGGTCACCTCTTCGCGACCGGACGACTGCACGTGGATCACCGCGCGCTGGATCACGCGCTGGAAGCCGGCGGTCGGCTTGGCGTCGTCGGCGCCGTCCGTCACCAGATTCTCGAATTCGGTTTCAAGATAGTTGACGAGGCTCGTACGGAGCTTGTCGAGATCGACGCTACAGGCGCGCATGACGGCGGCTGCATCGGAGTCGTCGATCAAAGAGAGCAAGAGATGCTCGAGCGTCGCGTATTGGTGATGACGCTCGTTTGCGATCGCCAGCGCACGATGCAGGGATTGTTCAAGGCTTTGGGAAAAAGTCGGCATTCGCGTCCTCTATGGCCCCCACCATCATGATCGCCATCGCCCGGTCAGGCAACAACAACCTTTGTCACATATAGTTATACAAGATCGCGGCGAAAGACCGGTTCCGCGACTCGGCGGCGACACACCTGCGTTAATCTCGATGCAAAACCCGTTCCGGTTTGGACGGGATCGGCGCGGAGGCAGATTTTCGCAAGCTTCCTGGCCGAGCAGGATCGCGGACTTCACGCGACTATCACTGCGGCATACACAACAACCGGCTTCGCACGCGCCGTAACGAGGCTTACTTCTTTTCCATCACGCATTGCAGCGGATGCTGGTGCTTGCGGGCGAAATCCATCACCTGCGTCACCTTGGTCTCGGCGATTTCGTAGGTGAACACGCCGCACTCTCCGATGCCGTGGTGGTGGACGTGCAGCATGATCTTGGTCGCAGCCTCGATGTCCTTCTGAAAGAACTTCTCCAGCACGTGAACGACGAATTCCATCGGTGTGTAGTCGTCGTTCAGGATCAGCACGCGATACAGGTTTGGCCGCTTGGTCTTCGGCTTGACCTTGGTGATGACGGACGTGTTCGGAGCGGAGGGGCCGCCGGAACGGTTCTCGTCATTGCTCATCCGGGGAGCATAGGCGGCGGCGGCCGCAGGCAGGTCGAGGCTTGAAGACAGTTGCGGCATGGCTCAGGCGTTCAAATTCCCCACGAAAGCGTATGACGGAGCACTGCGCAGCTCCGCACTTCGGAGCTTCGCGCAGGCGCGCCGTCTTGTCGGACCGCCGCTTCCAACCGTTCCGGTCCAAGCCGGATCGGCTTCCGGCAATATGGGCCTGCCCCGGGCTCGCCGCAAGGCAAGGGCTCGACCGACGCGCCCACGGCAATCCCGTTTCCCGGTCCGGGCGATCCTCGGCAAGGTTAATCAATCCGGATCGATTTGACAAAAACTTCCAGCCCGGCCGCTTAGAACATGTTTGACCAGGAACCCGGCGCTCACACGGCTGCGACGGTTTCGCGCGGCGCAGCTCCGGCTTTCTACGGGGCGAACTGCAGGCCGTTCGATGGCCTGGCGCGATCTTGGGCGGCATCATTCCGCAGAGCCGCTGCTACAGCAGCAACGGCTCGCAGCCCGGGTGAATACGAATACCTGCCGCGACGACGCGCGACTTCCAGTGCTGCAATATCGCGCTGGCAATACCGACAAGCCGCGCGTGGCGCGCTGACGAATCTCGCGCATGCACACCAAAAAAAGCCCAGCTGGTTCAGCCGGGCTTTTTGATTCCAGGAGTCCGGAAGATTAGTGAGCGGCCGGGGTGAACTTCGACACGATGGTCTCGACGGGCTTGAAGGCCTGCTTGGCGAGGTCGTTATAGAGGCCGGCGATCTTCTGCGATTCCGCGACGAAGGTCTCGTAGGCGGAACGGGCGAAATCGGTTTGCGCTTCCAGAGCCTTGTCCAGCGACTTCACGCCGGAAAGCTTCTCGACGAAGGACTTGGTGTCTTCGAACGACTTCTTCGTGTAGTCGCCATAGGCACTCGCGATCGCCTGGAAGCCGTGCTGCACAGTGGTCGCGGAGGCGACGTACTGCTCGAAGTGCTCTTTCCCGTAGTTCTGAAAGTCTTCAACCTTGAACATCTTGGAATCCTTTTCCCTGACTTTGTCGGGAAGCCCCGGCTCCCTGACACCTGCCCATAATTAGTGCAACGCACAAAAAAGTCAAGAATTTTGTGCGACGCACAAACAAAAGGAGCGCCCAAGTTACGGAGATTCCCGGGATTTTCCGCAAGAGTTCCTTAAGCTTTTGGAAACCGCAGCCCCCTACCCTGATTCCCTGGACGTGTTCATCTACCGCAGGCGGCTAAAGCCGTTTGAGAACATCGCCTTAGCCAGAATAGCGGCTCAGGCCGAACTTCCCCCGCGGCGACCACCAGCGGAGGGACAGCCTAAGCAGGTAATGATCCCGGGTCCGCAGGGCACAATTTCGCCTCACGAGCCGGTGATCAAGTCAGAAACGGGGACGGGGTTCCATGCTTCGTAAAAACTTGGCTTCCTCGCGCTTGGCGCGGGTTGGCGTTTTCGGGCTTCTTACGGTCACGGCCGCGGTCATCTTCACGACCGACGCCGCCGAGGCCCGGCGCCATCGCCGCCATTACGCGCACCACCAGGTGCAGCGCGATGTTTCCGAGAGCTCCAGCTCGAAATTCGCGTCCATCATCGTCGACGGCAATTCCGGCGCGGTGCTTCAGGCGACGAGCCCGGACGGGCTGCGCCACCCCGCCTCGCTCACCAAGATCATGACGCTCTATCTGCTGTTCGAGCGCCTCGAGTCCGGCAAGATGAAGCTCGACACCGAAATGCCAGTGTCTCAGCACGCCGCCGAACAGGATCCGACCAAGCTCAATTTGCGCCCCGGCCAGACCATCCGCGTCGAGGATGCGATCAAGGGTCTCGTCACCCGTTCCGCCAACGACGCGGCCGTGGTGATCGCGGAAGCGATCGGCGGCGAAGAGGACGATTTCGCCCAGATGATGACGCGCAAGGCGCGCGCGCTCGGCATGTCCAAGACCGTGTATCGCAACGCATCGGGTCTGCCGAACGACGAGCAGGTGACGACGGCGCGCGACCAGGCCACGCTCGGTCGCGCCATCCAGGAGCGCTTCCCGCGCTATTACCGCTACTTCTCGACCGCCTCGTTCAATTTCCGTGGGCAGTCGATCCGTAACCACAATCACCTGCTTGGCAGCGTCGAGGGCGTCGACGGCATCAAGACCGGCTACACCCGCGCCTCCGGCTTCAACCTCGTGACGTCGATGCGCCGCGGCAACCGACATCTGATCGGCGTGGTGCTGGGCGGCCGCAGCGGCGGTTCGCGCGACGCCATCATGCGCAATTTGCTCGCAGAGAATCTCGAAAAGGGCGCGTCGAGCCGCACCGTCGCTGCGATCACCGAGCGCAACGGCTCGGACGCCAACACAGATGTCGCCGATGCTTCGGATGCTCCGGCCCGCCCGGTGCCGCAGGTCCAGGCTGCTGCGGCGGCTCCTGCTCCCGAACCGGCCCTGCCGCGTCCTTCGCGCCTGTCGGCGCTTGCTGCGGCGACCGCCGCGATGCCGCCGGCGCAGCCCAAGCCTGACACCAGGTCAGCCGCCGAGGCAAAGGTCGAGCCCGCCCCGCTCACCAACGGCGTCATCGCCAACCAGCCACTCTCCATCATCCCGGGCTCGTCCGAGCCGATGAAGCCAGTCCGCGTCAAGACGGTTCAGGTCAAGGCGGGCGCCGTAAAGCTCGCTTCCGCCGCCCCCACGCAAGCGGCACCGCCAATCACCAGCACCATTCCGGCGCGAGCCGAAATTGCCGAGACCTCCGGCGCCATCGTCGCCCGGGCCGATCTCATCAACAAGCCCGAGATCGTGAGCCAGCCCGAGGCGCCGAAGGCCGAAGTCGCCCGTACCGAGCTGCCGCGGCAGCCCGCGGGATTCGGCACGGGCAATGGCATTCTCGGCGTGCTGCCGGCCGCAACCGCCGCCGCTCCCGCCCCGGCTGCTCCGAAGCTCGCCTCCGCCGATCCGGCACCCCAGCCGGTCCAGATGGGCGCCGCCGCCCGGCCGGTCCTCGCCCACAGCGGCTGGATCGTCCAGGTCGGCGCCCTCGAGAGCGAGGGCGAAGCCCAGCAGCGCATCGACGCCGCGCGCAGTTCGGCCCGCGGCCTGCTCAGCAGGGCCGATCCGTTCACCGAGCCGGTGCTCGCCAAGGACAATCGCAAGCTCTACCGCGCCCGCTTCGCCGGACTAGAGCGGGACCAGGCCGAAGCCGTCTGCCGCGCCCTGAAGCGCGCCGACATCTCCTGCATCACCGTCCGCAACTGATCGTCCTGATCGTTCCGTCAAAATGCCCGCGCCTTTCGGCGCGGGCATTTTAGTTTGGGATGAGATCGTGCGAAGGCTGTTCCACGACAACCTCTCGTCAAGACTTTACGGTTAAGACTTTGCTCTAGGGATCGACCACGCCGACAATGGCGGGCATCGGGGCGACGGCAAACAGAGCAAGCGGAGCTCACGCGGTACGGGCGTTTGTAGCGTGGTGCCGGAGTTAGCCGTTATGCGTACGAAGCAGAGTATCCTTGGCCTCGTTTACACGGGCAGCGAGGTACGTCGAGCCCCCCTGGTCGGGATGCAGTTTCTTCATCAGGGACTTGTGGGCCCGGCTGATGTCGTCTCGCCCCGCCCCAGGCTGCAAGCCAAGGATCTGATAGGCTTCCTCCGCCGTCATTTTGCCGCTCGCCACCGTGCGGCGCTGCCGCCCTGCCGCGTCGCCCTGCGCGTTCTGACGCCAAGCGGGAAACCGGCGGTCCAGATAGCTTTCAAGTAGGGCCACGCTCTCGGCGTCGAAGGCCGGTACCATCGCCAGCAGGCTAGCGAGATCGAACTCGTCGAGATTGCGCCCTGCATGAGGCCCGGCGACGATCTGGCCCGCAAGCTGACCAGAATCGTGGTCGAGCCGCATGTCGAGGAATTGCGAGCGTACGCGCGACGCCTGCCCGGTTGAGCGCGCCGCGCCGCCGAACAGCGCGCCGATATTGCCGAAGCCCGAATTTGCCAGCGGCGCCCAGCCGAGCAGGCCGGCGCCGAAGATCCCGAGCGGGATCGCAACCGCCAGTTCGCCCCGCAAGCCCGTGAACGCCGCAACCGCCAGCGCCACCACGCCCCCACCGAACTTGATGGTGCGCGCCAGCACCGCCGGATTGGCGGAGCGGAACATCTGGAGCAACAGATAGAGCGTGATAACGGCGACAACGCCGGCAATCAGAGTCATGGGCCGTATATAGTCGCCTCGAACACAAAATGCATGCGGGCACCGCGTGCCAGGCAAATGTGTCTCACTTCATCTGGCCGATCAGCTTCGCCGCGCCATCCGTCGTCTTCGACAATTTCAGCAGCGCCTCGCGGCCACCCGCCGCATAGGCCGCGGCGGCGCGCAAGAGGTCGCGCAACTGCGCTGCTGCGCCAGGATCGAACCGGCACCAGGCACCGCCGGTCAGGCGCGCGATCTCGCGAAATGCCTGCTCAGCCACGTTGTCATGGCCTTCCTGAAACATGAATACGGGCACTTTGAGCATGCCAAGCTCACCGGCCTTGGCGCAGAGCTCGTCAACTTTCTCCTCCATGGCATCGCCAACGAAGACCACCGCACGCACGCCAGATGCAACCGCCTCGCGCCGTGTCTCGCTCAGGAGCTTGCCGATCTGGGTGTCGCCGCCGCGGCAGTCGATCTTGCTCATCAGCGTCGCAAGTTTGGCGCTGTCGGAGATCCAGCCCGTGGCGCGGCACTCGTTGAACCCGCGATAATAGACCAGCCGAATGTCGAGGGTGCCGATGGCCGCGGCTTCGCGGAACATGTCTGCCTGGAGTGCGCAGGCCATATCCCAGGTCGGTTGCCGGCTCATCGTCGCGTCCAGCGCGAAGATCAGGCGCCCCTTCGCGCCGGGTGCGTGCGGCGACAGCGCACGCGCCTTGGTGACGAAGGCAGCGATATCCTCCGAGGTCGACGTCTTGGCGTGCGGCAGCGCGCCGCCTGCTTGCGTCGAGACGGCATCGCCGCCGCGCGGTTTGATAGGTTCGCCCGACATTCCTGCTCACACCTGGCGTGAACGGCTAATGTGGTTAGCGCGCACTGCTCGGTCAATGTGCAAAGCCTCCGCAGGCGGGCACCGACGGAGGCTTCGAAAATCCAATTGCTGCCGAGGAGCGAAACGTCAGCTCTTGGCAGGCGCCATCAAGGCGACCGGACCAGGCTCGAGAATCTTGGGCGGGGACGAACTGGTGTCGACCGGTCGCACCTCGCTGTCAGTCGCGCTCAGGAACTTGTCCAGCATGCCCTGGATCGAGTTCTTCGCGTCATCCGGACCGGTGTCGCGCATGTCGTTATGCTGGTATTCGGTCTTCACGACCTGGATCCCGGCCTGCTCGCACTCCTCGTCCGTCGGGATCACGCCCGGATCGGTTTTGAACTGCGGATCCTTGGAACGGAACGACAGGATCTTGAACTTGCCCGCGGTGACGAAGGGCACACGCAAATTGTCGAGTGTGACGACCTTCTTGACCTCATCCGGATACTGCTTGGCGAAGTACATCGTGATGTCGCCGCCCATGGAGTGGCCGACCATCGTCACCCTGGCGTAATCGGCGTTGGGCTGGACCTTCTTCATCTCCTGCATCGCGAGATGGATGTTGGCGACGCCGCGCAGGATCTGCGGTAACCGGCCGACATAGAGCTCGCCGGGCTTGGTCACCATCGGAGGATCGGTCGGCAGATCATGCTGCGGGCTGACGACGAGATAGCCGCGCGCCGCGAAGATGTTGGCGAGGAAACCGTATTCGGTGTTCTTGACGGTGTTGCCGTGATTGATCACGGCCACCGGCATCGTGATCATGCCGGCACTGGCCTGCATTTCCTTGTCACGACGGATCGCGATATCGACAGGCACCAGACGGTTGTCGCGCGAGGCATCGTAGAAGGTGATGGTCTCGTGCCTGATGGCCCACTTGCTCGCCGTGAAATAGGCGAAGCCACAGAGGGCAGTGACCGAAACCAGAATGGCAATTCCACGCTTCATTTTCGTCCTCAGCCTCAGGCTTGTCTCACCTGAAGTCCCTGTCGAAACCGTGTTTGTTCGGGGAACTCTTTGGCCCCCTCGCGCCTATTCCCTAATATATGTCACAGCCGCGTGACAGGAAGGCTAAATTTTGTGAACTGGCAGCCCTTTCATTGTGCGACGCACACGCTTCTTAAGCATCCTTCATCATACGACTACGTCAGGCTGCAAGTCACCATCTGACGCAACCTGTGTCGATGGTTCAATTTCGCAGTAAATGCGGAATGAAAACGAACTTGCGCAGACTCAGTTCCCGCGGGAACCGACAATACCGAGCGACCGGAAGTAGCACGATACCGCGGGTCAGGCGCCGAGGATGTCGTGGACCTCGAGCGGCTTGTCGACCTGAGTGAACCACTCGGCCCGATTGGCCGCACGGCGGCGGCCGCGCTCGTCGAGCGGAAGCTTGAGCTGGCGGAGCAGGCTCGTCACCTCTTCGCGCGCAGTGAGGTGGCCGAGATTGGGCCGCATGCCGAGCGTGGCTTCGTCGATCTCGTCGAGGGCGGTCAGGCCGCGCGGGAAGAACTCGCGGTAGACGACACGCTCGGCAAAGCCGTCGACGTAGCGGAAGCCGAGTCGCAGCGACAAATCCTTCAACCCGTCGGCGACCAGCTGCTTGTTGCGGGAGCCGAGCATCGAAAGGCGGTTGCGCACCACGATCCAGTCTGTGCTCGAGCCGTCGAGCTGGCGGCGCTGGCGGCGGGCTTCGCGCACCATCTCGGCGTAATGGCTCTCGCCCGTCACCTCGTAACTGGCCGGATCGACGGTGCCGAGCACGTCGAAATCGAGGAAGCTGTCATTGATCGGCGTGACCAGCGTGTCCGCCATCGAGTGGGCGAGCCGCATCAGATAGCTGTCGGTGCCGGGCGTATCGATGACGATGAAGTCGAAGCTGCTCTCGATTGCCGAGACCGCTTCCATGAACTGCTGGAACTCGGAATTCTCGTTCTCGGCGATCTGCATGGTCTCGCCGAGCTTGATGCAGCGGTGCACCGGCAGCTCGAGGTCGAGCTTGGTGCGGCGCGCCCAGGCGGAACGGTTGTTGATGTAACGGGTGAAGCTCTGCTGGCGGCAGTCGAGGTCGATCGTGGCGACGCGCTGGCCGGCCTTCAGGAGCGCGACGGCAATGTGCAGGGCGGTGGTCGATTTGCCGGAGCCGCCTTTCTCGTTGCCGAGCACGACCACATGCGCCGAGCCGGATTGGCTTTGGCTAGCCTGCACAAGCATTTCGAACCTCAAGCCCCTTAGAATATCTTCGAGTTGACGGTGTCAGCGGTCAAGTGAAATGCGTGACAGTAATGCAAATCGCGATGCGTCGTTCCTAATCGCGAATCGCTGTTTCAGGAGTCTGTGATTCATCCCACAGTGTCGCGATGACGTCCTTGTGCGGTTTCGCAAGTAATGCTGTGCCGCATCCGGATGCATGGCGTCCACGACCGCCGCTTGTTAAGGTTAGCCACTCGGGCGCCGGGACGCGCCCGCCTCCGCTCCCAACCCCGTTGAGTCCTGATGCCACCAAGCCCCTTGATCGCCCGCACGGTCCCAAGCTTGCGACGCGCGGTCGACAATCTTCGCAAGCGAAAGTCCACGATCGCGCTGGTGCCGACCATGGGGGCGCTCCATGACGGACATGTGGCGCTGGTGCGCCTGGCCAAGCGGCGCGCCAGCCGGGTCGTCGTCTCGATTTTCGTGAACCCGACCCAGTTCGCGCCGACCGAGGATTTCGGCGCCTATCCGCGGACCTGGAAGGCCGACATCGCCAAGCTCGCGGCCGAGGACGTGGACGTCGTTTGGCACCCCGGCGTCGCGGCGATGTATCCGGAGGGCTTTGCCACCCGCATCGTGCCGGAGGGGCCGGCGCTCGCGGGTCTCGAGGATCGCTTCCGCCCGCACTTCTTCGGCGGCGTCGCCACCGTCGTCGGCAAGCTGTTCACACAGTGCCGGCCGGATATCGCGATTTTCGGCGAGAAGGACTTTCAGCAATTGCGGGTGGTGACGCGCATGGCCGGGGATCTCGACCTCGGCGTCAAGGTGGTCGGCTCCCGCACGGTGCGCGAGCGCGACGGCCTCGCGATGTCCTCGCGCAACGTCTATCTGTCGCCGGAGGAGCGCCAGACCGCGACCACGCTCTACCGTGCCATGAAGGACAGCGCCGGGCGGATCCGCGCCGGCGAAACCATAGCGTCCGCGGTGACGCGCGGCACCGAGATGATCAAGGCGGCCGGCTTTGCGCTCGACTATTTCGACGTCCGTCACGCCCAGACGCTTGCGCCGGTCACCTCGCTCAAGGACGGACCGTTGCGGATCCTGGTCGCAGCCAAGCTCGGCTCGACGCGGCTGATCGACAATATCGCGGTTTAGAGCAGTCCAAGGTCGCGCAGCTCGCGCCGCATCGGCTCCGGCATTGCCGCGATCGTGCCCGCGGCAGACTTGCCGAGGTCGGGCGGAACCACGTCGTCGGTGAGATAGCGCCAGCCCTGGAACGGGCGCATCGGCCGCGGCGACACCGAGACCACCTTGGGCTGCATCACGATCCGGCAGCGGCCGATACCCTCCTTGTCGCGGAACGGCTCGATACCGATGATCTTTTCGCGCGCGGCGATCTCGCCCTTGATCACCCAATAGAGCGAGCCGCCCGCGAGAATCTCGGCGTCGCGCTTGGGCACCATGCGGGTAACGTGGATGTGGTGTTGCGGCAGGCCTTTTTTCTTGGCCGTCTGCATCCGTTCGGCGATCCACCCCTTCAATTCCTTGACGGAGTCGCAGCCAACGGCGAGCTTGATCAGATGTAGTGGCATGCCCAAGCATTAGCGGGCCGGCCACGGGTTTTCAAAGCCGAACTATTCGTTATCCGCAGCCGCGGGGGCCGAGGCCGGCGGCGGCGCCAGCGGAACCGGTGCGACCGGCGCGCGTGCAGCCTTCGGAGCCGGCTGCTTCTTCGCGGCCGGTGCCGCCGGCGCGGCGGCCTGTGCCGAGGCCGCAGCCGGCGCGCGCGGAGCAGCCGGCGCGGCGTTGGCGGTGGGGGCCTGACGCGTCGCCGATGTGGGCGGCTCCGGATTCATGATGCTCACCGGAGGCGTCGACGAGGCGCTCGGGAACTCCGCACTGGTCGGCTTGCCCGTCGGCATCGATGGCGGCAACCCCGCAAGCGCCGCGGAGGCCGGCATCGCCGGCGCTGCGGCGGGAGCGTTCCAGCCCGGCGCGTAGCGTGCAACCAACGTATCGAAGAGATGGGCATCCATGTTGGCCGCGACCTGCTGCTGATCGGTCAGCGAGCGGAAGGCGGCGCAATCGAACCGCGTGCATCCGTCGCGCGCGACCAGCACCTGCGCGACGAGACCGTAGCGATCGCGCTCCAGCGACTTGCGCAGCACCTTCAGGTCCAGTGTCAGGCTCTTGTCGGCAAACGCGGCATCGCCGAGCGCGGTCAGCCGGTCGATCCTCGCTGCGGTGTAGGAGACGGCCGCAGCCGCCGCATCGGGCGAGCCGAACAACGCCTTCTCGCAGCCGGCGGCCACCATGTCACCGGCAAGACCGTCGAGGCAGGACAGCGCCGGCAGGCTCGCAGTCAACGCAGCTTGCGCGCGCGCGTCGATCGGCGCTTCCGGCCTCGCCGTCCCGTAGACCCGCACGGTGGCAGCCCCCGCGATGGCGATGGCGAGCAGCGTGATCACCGTCAGCGCGCCGTTGGCGACCGACCTTTCGGCGCGCAGCAGCGTGACCAGGAGAATCAGACCGAAGAAGCCGGCGGCCGCCAGCGTCATCCACATCGGAAAGGCCGGCGAGAGCCAGATTTGGTCGAGCGAAGTAGCCCATGCCCAGTTCATGCGCGACGTCCCCTCACGCGAGCAAAGAGCGAATGGTCAAAGCGAGCACCGCGAACCGGCAGCTGCCCCCGGATTCAGTTTGTCGAGGCGAAGCGGCCTTTTCACGACAAGCAGGCGATAGCGGACGAGCAAATTCGTCCGCGACGTCAACGCGCGGCATCCGCATCCGTCAGGAGGGTGCGAGCTGGCTTTCCTTGGCGACGCGTTCGAAGGCTTCGATCGAGCTTTTGATGCGGTACTGACAGTCGTCGCCATCGGTCGGCAGCAGGCGGATGACCTCATAGGTGCCGGTGGCAGCCGGACGCGCGACATTGCTGGCCGTGAACAATACGCGCGTGCCGATCGGAAATTTATGCTTCAACGCCCTCTCCATGACTCAAACAGCGCCTGCCGTGCCCAGGGTCCCACTGCGACGGCCGGCCGAAAACCCGGCCTGTCTATAGCACGCGGCCTGCCGATTTGGCCAGCAATATGCGAGCATGAACGTGGCAATTTTGCAGTTATTTCAGAGTGATGCCGCCCGGTCGCCGAACCCGCCGGAAGCGGTCCGTCAGCGGTGTGGGGCAGGCTGCCGGCCAGGCTCGCGGGATCCGCGGCCTTAGGCAGTTCCCGGGCCAGAATCCGGCCCAACTGGTCGACCGGGAACCCGTCGCGGGCGGCCAGCTGGCGGCGTTCAATCACCATCCTGGCTACACGGTCTCGAACCTTGCGATGACGAGCGTTTCGGCGAGTCCGTCGCGAGTCCATTCCTGGAACGCCGGCAGCGCCATCATCGTGTCCATGTAGGCCTTGGCCTCGGGCTCGACATCGATCGCATAGGTGCGGAAGCGGTGCACGACCGGCGCATACATCGCATCCGCCGCGCCGAAGCTGCCGAACAGGAACGGTCCGTTGGCGCTGTGGCGCGTCCGGCACTCGCGCCAGATCTCCTGGACGCGCGCGATGTTGGCGAGCGCATCCGCCGACAATGCCACCGGACGCACGGGACGGTGCAGATTCATGCCGCATTCGTTGCGCAAGGCCATGAAGCCGGAATGCATTTCCGCGCAGACCGAACGGGCATGCGCGCGGGCGGCAACGTCAGCGGGCCACAGCTTCGCGTCCGGATAGCGCTCGGCGATGTATTCGATGATGCTCAGCGAATCCCACACTGTGATGTCACCGTCGACCAGCACCGGCACCTTGCCGGCGCGGCTGAAGCTCAGGATCTGTTGCTTGTCCGCGGGATTGTCGGTGTAGAGCGGGATGACGGTCTCCTCGAACGGAATGCCATTGGCGCGCAGCGCGAGCCAGGGCCGCATCGACCATGACGAGTAGTTCTTGTTGCCGATCGCAAGCTTCAGCGCTGCCATGTCACCAGTCCTTCCCAAGTCTTATGGATGCGGCTGCTTTTAACGCCATCATCTGCCGCCAATCAATCGTTGCCGCTCCTCGCCATGCGTGGCAATCGTGGCGATCCTCGCGAGGAGAGCGACATGAGCAGGCACTGGGTCGACATCACCGCTGTCGGCTTCTTCATCATCGAATGGACGGTCTATGCCCTGACGCTGGAGCACTCGGCCTACGGCCGCGACAGCCTGTCGGCGCGCATGAACCGCTATCGCGAGGTCTGGGTCCGCCGCCTGCTCGACCGTGACACCCGCATGGTCGACATGCAGATCATGGCCTCGCTCCAGAACGGCACCGCCTTCTTCGCCTCGACCAGCCTGTTCGCGCTCGGCGGCGCGCTGGCGCTGCTGCACGCCACCAACGACGCCATCACCATCCTGAGTAAGCTGCCGATCGATCTCAGCCCCTCGCCGGCGCTGTGGGAATTGAAATGCGTCGGCCTGGTGCTGATCTGCGTCTACGCCTTTTTCAAGTTCGCCTGGGCCTATCGCCTATTCAATTACGTCGCGATCCTGTTCGGCGGCATGCCGCCGGCCTCGCAGCGCGACACGCCAGAGGCCGAGGCGCACGTGATCCGCACCTCGCGCCTGTTCGAATCCGCCGGCCGCCATTTCAACCGCGGCCAGCGCGCCTTCTTCTTCGCGCTCGGCTATCTCGGCTGGTTCGTCAGCCCGTGGCTGCTGTTTGTGACCACGGCCGCCGTGGTGATCGTGACCTGGCGGCGGCAGTTCGCGTCGAGCGCGTGGGAGGCAATGGCGCCTGAGGTGGTGGGGGATGGCAAGGAGACGCTCAAGCGCGGTTATTGATCTCAATCGTCACTGCGAGCGCAGCGACGGAAATATCGGTTCCGTCATCCCCGCGCAGCGGCGAAGCCGCTGTCGCTGGAGGTGCGAGGCATGGGACGCAACGCGTCCCATGGGGAGCCTCGAAGGATGAGCGGCCCCTATGCAGCCGGGCCGTCGCCCTTCGAGGCTTGTTCTGCAGCGCGATGCGCCGCAGAGCGCGCACCTCAGGATGA
>NZ_JADPKQ010000054.1:0-28400 GCF_023074015.1 Bradyrhizobium sp. 142 | reverse complement strand
ATCACCGCTCAACGGCAGCGTCAATCACCCTGACCGCGCAATCCAGAGCATTCCGCGCAAGTCAAGGCCGGGCACGGTGATCCTCCCATGACGCTCACGAGTGTACAAGCTCCGACGCCTGTAGCTACGCCGCAATCCGCTGCTCAACAGGCGCCGTCAGGAGCTTGAGCGCTTGTGCATGTTGCAGGTCAGGAACCGCAATGGCCGTGTGGCTGTAGATCGCATGGCTTCGTGATTTTGTAATCTTGTCCAGGATCTCGCGGCCTTTGATGACGTGGAGGCCCATTCCCTCGTCAGACGGGAAGATCGCCAGCACCACGTCATAGGCCGCGATGACGGCTCTGAGCGCCTCAGCCTTGTCTTCGGCGACGTCGACAAACACGCGAACATCAGCTGCGAGTTCACGCAGCTCGTCAAAATCCAGCACTGTGGGGTACTCCAACGCAACGATACTAAAGAGGAGCTTGGAGGCGTTGGGTTACTGAAGTCTCAACAACGCAGGCCGGACCACAAGTTTCATGATGGGTGACTCACCGTGCGGGACAAGACCGATCGGGATGTCATATGCGACGGGGATTGCCTTCGCCAGGCAAAGTGCAGGTGAGCTTGGCGCGTCAGTTGAACCCCGGCGAAGGCGGGCGCGACCAATCGCCATGCTTCAAAGTCTGCTTGGCCTGATCGTGGAAACGCTTCTCAGCGCCGCGGGCGCTGCCATCGTCAAATTCTTCGGTTTGGAAAACGCCGCCGAATTCGCGACAGCCATTGTCGGCCTGACCTTTATCGTGATCGGTTTTACGGCCTGGTGGTTTGGCTCCTGAGAACAGCGGGAATACCGTGAAGCCAATCACGCTGCTCAGCGTGCTGGCAGGGTCATGGAGCACGCCAGAGATCGTCAACCAGCTCTGGCACGTCAAAGCCCGCCGCAGCGTGGCCTACCGGCGATGATGAGAAGATTTGGAGTGGAGCAGGGACCAGGCCTGGGCGAGGCTATAAGCGCGATGCGCTCGAAAGCTAGCGCGTCAAAACCAGCGCGTCACTACTCCGTCACTTGGCGTAGCCCTGGGAGCGGAGCCAGGCGATCTTGCGGTCGCCGTTGATCCAGTCGTCGGCGTCGGCCTTGCTGGCGAAGCCGGTGATTTCGCGCTGTTCGGCGTCCGGGTAGTCCGCAAGAATCTTCCAGTCGCTGTCTGAAAGCCGGACGGTCTTGAAGGTCACTTTTGTTTTAGCCATGCCGCACTATGCAGGGAATGCTGCCAAAAGAGAACCCCTGCCGCGGGCTCGCGCGCTTTGAGGTGTGCCTCTTGTCCCATCGGCGGCGTCATGGCCTCTCGTCGCTGAATCCATAATTTGTCTGCAACGCCCGGGTTCCGCCTAGGCCTAGCGGCTTGCCTCGTTGTTCTCTTTTTGTTCTAATTCGCTGGGACGTAACGGGAGCTGAACATGCCGGACCTCGACTTCATTAGGGGGGAGATCGAACAGATGCGCATCCAGGTGGGGCGCCAACGCAAGGAGATTCTCGGGCTGCAACGGGCGGGCATCGGCACGGCCTCGGACGAAGCATTGCTGAGCCGGATGCAGGCCAGGATCGACGATCTCTGTGCGCAACGGGATGCCTTGAAGAAGAGCCAGCCGCATCACAACCAGGGCAAGGCCCTTGGAGGCCGCAAGTGGTAGCGCTGCGCTGGTTCGACGACGAGCCCGAGCTTTCGCCCTTCCTGAAAGCGCTGGAAGACGTTCGACGCAAAGCCACGCGGGAAGGGTGGTGCTACGCGCACGTGCAGGCCATCATCGTGGCGATCGATCAATACGCGGAGGCTGCCACCGGCAATCGGGAGTATTTTCTGAACAAGCCGGTTTCAATCGGTGAATCGCGCAAGAGCGATCACGTGCCCTGAGTTGTGGAAATCCGTGCTGCGGCGATTGTTTCGAACGCGTCGATTTTTACTTGGGCTTTCGTGACTTCGGGGGATGCGGGCCGAGTTATTGTGCGGAACTCACGGCCAACTGCTGCTTGCGTTTTGGGCCTCAATGGGTTCTAAGCCCGGTGACTTTCATGACCGTTGGTATGAACAGCAGCCTGCTGCGTAGTTTTACCGCGTCCCGGGCAGAGCCACATCGTGGCTCTCGCGCACCACATTCAAAGGATTCCAGAACATGGCGAAGATGACCAAGAACCAATTGATCGATGCGATTGCAGAGGGCACGCAGGTTGCAAAGAGCGACGTGAAGTCGGTCATCGAGTACATGGCGACGGTCGGCTACAAGGAGCTGAACGAGTCCGGTGAGTTCGTCATTCCCGGCTTTGCGAAAATGTCGGTGGTGAACAAGCCGGCGACTGAAGCCCGCATGGGCGTCAATCCGTTCACGAAAGAGCCGATGCATTTCGCGGCCAAGCCGGCCAGCAAGTCGGTCAAGGCATCGCCGCTGAAGGTTGCCAAGGACGCTGTCTGATCCGACGACAGAGAGCTGCGTGGCGAGCAGTCGCGACGAGAGTGCACTCGATCGTGGCGCCGGCGTGGACGTTCCAGTCGGCGAGCATCCCAAGAGAAAAACCCCGCGCTTTCGCACGGGGCTCTCCAGCTGACGGCAATGGGATTTCAGCGCCTGGCCGCCAGCCGTATTTCTAACTTAGAGTTGAAAATCCAAAAAGCAACAGCGCCGCGATGACGGAATATGTTCGTCAGGCGGCGCTGCCATATTGACTGGGCGCTGAAATCCCCAGCTTCCATGAGTCTTCGCAGTGCACAGAAGGTTCAACGCGAAGCTTGTGGACATCGCTAGGGCGGCTCGCCGCGTTCGCCTGAGCCGTTCAACAACGCGCTGGACATTTGTTCCCATTTTGTTCTAGTTGGTGTCGTGGAGGTGATTCATGACCATCGAGAAACAGCGCGAAGTGATCCGGCTCTGGAATCAGCTCAGGAAGGTCCGGGGCCCGGCCGCAGAAGAACTCCGCATCCAGATCCTCGAATGCTTCGCCGAGAAGGGCAGCGCCAAGCGATCGGCAGCTTGAGCAGCGTCACCGGTTGAGAAGGGCGCCGGACATCGCCGGCGCGCGTTCGAATTAGAACGGGCCGCACTCGCTTGCGTGCGCCCAAGGGGGCGCGCTTGCGTTGCCATTGGAAGCCAGTCCTCTGGCAGGGTGGCCTCGGACCTTTGCCTCCGGTCGTTTAGGAACCAGCTTTTGCAGTGAACGTTCGCCGTGCATGACATGCCCGCGATGCGCCAAGCCGATGACGGCGAAGTCGACCAACACTTTCTGGTGCGAGCCGTGCCGCGAGATCGTCATCGTGTTTGCGGTCGTCTCGAAATTCCTGCCGCCGGCGAAATGACAGACCAAACTTTCATCGATCGTTAGCAAACGCGCAGTGCTGGTTTTCTCGATTCCGATTCGTTCTTTGAGAACGAAATGGAGTCGGATGCAGAACAAGTTGCGCCTGTCGATGCCGATGCGGGCCGCGCTTGTCGCGGGCACCTCGGCGCGATGCTTTGCTGACTTCATGTGATCGTGCCCGCACATCACGCGATGCACACCAATTGTGATGCACACCAATTGTTAGGAGTTGCTCCGCGCCGATTTCTTCGATTCCGATTCGTTCTTCGAGAACGAAATGGAGTCGAAACTGGAACAAAGCTGGTCAGCGGCACTGCCATAACCGCCTGGGCTTTCGCGCGACGCGCCATATTGGCTCGCGGAGGTCTGAGCTGCTTCCGCAAACCTGCTAACGAAAACTTGCGGCGAAGCCGATAACGCTAATCGGTTAGGTTAAAAGCGAAGTCGCGTTGCAGCTGCGGCGGATTGGGATAGGGTGTCTGGCAACGACAACCAGAAACTTTGCCCAAGAAACTTTGCCAAAGAACCGCTTTGTCATGACACCTTTTTCAGGACCGTCGTTTTATCAAGGCGACCGGCACACCTACCGGCGCGTCGCTGTTGTCGGCGCGCTGTTTTGCCTCGCCTTCGTGGTGATCAGCTTTTCGCTGCGGCCGCAGGCCGAAGACACGCGCGTCGCGGTCAAGGCCGACCGGCTGGTGCGCACCGCCGGCCAGGCGCCGCGCGCGAATTAGCGCTCGTCGCGGTAGATCTGGTCGTCGGGACCCGCGTGGCAGCACGACTCACCGCGGCTCGCGAGCGCGACGAAACCGGCATAACCGGCCAAGTTGAGCAGGACTTCGAGCCACACGGGCATGTCGGCCTCTCTTGCGCGAAGTCGACACAACGTGCGCGCGAAAGAGATGTTCCGCGCTCGCCGGGAAAATTTCCGAAAAAATTCCCGTTCAGAGCGGGGACGTTCAGAGCGGGGAGGAGGGGTCGAGCCGGCGGCCGAGCGTCGCGACGGATTTGGGGGACGGCTGCTCCTTGAGGAACTCGGCAATGGCGCGTGCGAGCTCACCGTCGGTCATCGGCGTCGCCGGCGGGCGCAGGGTGCCGACGCTGATGCCGCGAACGATCTCCTCGTAATGCTGATTACGTGCCTTCGGAACGAGCCGGCGGATGCGGGCGAGCAGAGCGGATATCGGCAATCTTTCCTCCTCGCGATCTTTCCTCCCTCGATCACCCGCCCCATTGGCAGCCGGTTGGCTGTGCTGCCATTTGTGTTCCTGAAACAAACCCCGCCAGCATCACGATGGATACTGACGGGGCTTCGTGCGCGGCCTCTACCGGATAGCGGAGGCTAACTTTAATCCATGAGAGCCGATTTCGTTCCGCTCGCGCCAAAGTTTTTTCGCGCCCTTTTTTTCGCGCCCGGGGGTTCCTCCATGGCGCGCGCAACCATCGCACAGAGCCGGCGTTGTTTCGCCAGCTACGAAGGAGCAGATGCATGATGAAGAAAACACTCGCAGTTCTGGCCACCGTTGCGGCGGTGGGCGTAACTGCAGTCGCCGCTCCTGCGGAGGCGCGCGGTCGCGGCATCGGTCCGGGCCTCGCATTCGGTCTTGCCGCCGGCGCGATCACCGCGGGCGCGCTGGCTGCGTCCCATCCGTATGGCTACGGCTATTACGATGGCCCGGCTTATTATTACGGACCTGGCCCTTACGCCTATTATGGCGGCGGCCCGTACTACTATGGCCACCGCCGCCACCACTACTACCGTCACTGGTAAGTAGCCGGTCACAAGCGAAAAGCCCGGAGCGATGCTCCGGGCTTTTTTCATGAAAGTTCCTTGCGCGATGGTCTACGGCCAGAGCGAGGGCCGTTCGACCTTGCGGGCATTCTCAAGCGTCGAGACGCAATATTCTTCACGCTCGCGCTTGAATTTTTCCTGGGTGGCGCGGAAGGCGGCGACACGTGCGGCGATCTCGTCGCGTTCGCGGGCTTTGCGTTCTTCGTCTTCGGTCATGTCCATCCCCTCTGTTCGCACTTGAACTGCGTTCATAGCTGAACTCAAGCAGCGCCGCCGCATCGCACCTGAGTCGCATTCGAAGACATGCATTGGCGCTTCTGATTGGGGCGTCAATGGGGAGGAGGCATTGCAGGATTGTGATAAGCGAACGGCGGAAAAATTGCCGTTCGCGTTTCGTTTGCGGCTAGCCCCAAAAGCAAATCAGCGCGCGTGACGCACAAGGCGTCCATTGAGATGATGACGGCAACATCCGGCTGCGGCATGCTATAGAGCGGTGCTCGGGCCTACGGATGACTTGACTACGGATCACTCACCCATGATCGCTTGCCCCATGATCGCTTGCCCATGATTGCATCGGATCTTCGCAGCGGCGTCGAACGGCTCGGCGACATGATCGCCCAAGCCAGGACCATCGTGCCGTTCACCGGCGCCGGCATTTCGACGGAATGCGGCATCCCGGATTTCCGCTCGCCGGGCGGGCTGTGGACTCGCAGCCGTCCGATCCCGTTCGACGAATTCGTCGCCAGCCAGGACGCGCGGGACGAGTCCTGGCGCCGCCGCTTTGCGATGGACGAGACCTTTGCGGCGGCAAAGCCCGGCCGCGGCCATCGCGCGCTGGCCTCGCTCTACCGCGCCGGCAAGGTTCCCGCTGTCATCACCCAGAACATCGACAATCTGCATCAGGTCTCGGGCTTCGCCGCCGGGCACGTGATTGAGCTTCACGGCAACACAACTTATGCGCGCTGCATCGGATGTGGGCAGACCTATCAGCTCGACTGGGTGAAGCGCCGGTTCGACCAGGATGGCGCCGCCCCCGACTGCACCGTCTGCGATGCGCCGGTGAAAACCGCCACCATTTCGTTCGGCCAGGCGATGCCCGACGGCGAAATGCAGCGCGCAACCGAGGTGTCGCAGCATTGCGACCTCTTCATCGCGATCGGTTCCTCACTCGTCGTATGGCCTGCGGCCGGCTTTCCGATGATGGCGAAGAACGCCGGTGCTCGTTTGGTCATCATCAATCGCGAGCCGACCGAGCAGGACGACATCGCCGACCTCGTGATCCGCCATGACATCGGCGAAACGCTCGGGCCGTTCGTCGGCAATTGAGGCGTCGATTTTGATTCGCGCCTGTGCAAGCTGTTCATAGGTTCCGGCGAATCTCTTTTTTGTCTATGCCTCTCAACCGAGAGTGTTATCTTTTGATTCGAAAGATTCGCGTCGCGTCCAGCTGAGATGATTCTCGAAAGACGCGTGATTCGGCGCCGCCACTCAGGCGGGTTGCATGGCAGTGTGGGGTCCGGGGTTATGGGGTCGTCGGACGGATTTGAGTCCAAGAAGGTTGGAGTTACCGCGGTGGGCGAACACGGCGCCGGCCGCGACAGCGCGCTCAGTCCCTTCACTGGGCTGGGCGAGGCCGCCGCCAACCTCGTCGAGGTGCACGGTGTCATCAAATGGTTCGACGCCTCCAAGGGCTACGGCTTCATCGTTCCCGACAATGGCTGGCCGGACGTGCTCCTGCACGTCACCGTGCTGAGGCGCGACGGCTTCCAGACCGCGTACGAGGGCGCCCGCATCGTCGTCGAGTGCATCCAGCGCGCCAAGGGCTACCAGGCGTTCCGCGTGGTCTCGATGGACGAGTCGACCGCGATCCATCCGGCGCAGATGCTGCCGCCGCGCACCCACGTCACGGTGACCGCGACCAGCGGGCTCGAGCGGGCCCAGGTCAAATGGTTCAACCGGCTGCGTGGCTTCGGCTTCCTCACCTGCGGCGAAGGCACCCCCGACATCTTCGTGCACATGGAGACGCTGCGCCGCTTCGGCATGACCGAGCTGCGGCCCGGCCAGTACGTCCTGGTCCGCTTTGGGCCCGGCTCCAAGGGCATGATGGCCGCCGAGATTCATCCCGAGTCCGGGTCGCCGGTTTCTTCGCACTAAGGCGTTGCCCATTCCCGCAATCGTGAGCAGAGGCGCGCTGCCGGGGCCGCGCGCCCCATCTGGCTTTTGCGGTGATCGCCGCGTAAGGATTGTCGCAGTCCCACGCCGTCAGGCCATGCTTGCTGTCCGAGTGCCCCTCCATGAGTTCTGATCGAAAGGCCGCCTGGTTCCTTAGCCGGAGCTGGCTTGCCGCCATCCTCGTCATTGCCGCTGCCTTTGCCGTTGCGAGCGCGCCCGCCGGCGCCGCCAGCCTTCAGACGCTGGAGATCGTCACCAAGAACGGCGTTCAGGTATTCTCGGTCGAGATGGCGACGACGGAGCAGGAGAAGCAGACCGGCCTGATGCACCGCAAGGAGCTGGCGGACGGCAAGGGCATGCTGTTCGACTTCAGCCCGGAGCAGGAAGTGTCGATGTGGATGAAGAACACCTACATCTCGCTCGACATGATCTTCATTCGCGCCGACGGCCGCATCCTGCGCATCGCGGAAAATACCGAGCCGATGTCGACCAAGATCATCTCGTCACATGGTCTCGCCAAGGGCGTCCTGGAGGTGCCGGCGGGAACGGCGCAGAAATACGGCATCCGTCCCGGCGACCGGGTCGGCCACCCGCTGTTCGGCAGCAAATGGGGTCGATCGGCGGAATTATTGCCGCCTTGCGGGCGGCTTGGGAAGCTTGCTGGCGCCTTGGGAAGCGTGTATCGACAGGGCTCACCGGACATTCGGGGTATAGCGCAGCCTGGTAGCGCGGCAGTTTTGGGTACTGCAGGTCGTTGGTTCGAATCCAGCTGCCCCGACCAATCTTTTCAAGCACTTACGGCCCGAATTAGCCCGCCGAACTTCCCAGAAAATCGAGGTGGGAAGCCCATGGGAAGATTGTGAAAATCGAGACAAGGTGGTAGGCTCTGCGTCGTTCGGACAAGTCATAGCCTGCAAGGACGTGCACCCCGAACCGAGACCGGTCCCCATCAATGGGCAAGACCGCAGATGCCCCCGGATCACCGGACAAGGCGCCGACCTGATCCTCGCCCGTGAGCACCTCACGCGGTGAGTTTTGTGCTTGTTGGATTGCTGCCTGATACTTCGCCGCCATGTCCGGCAGCCGGCGCGCTCAAGGGGGCACGGCGCTTTCCTCCGCCAGCTCCAGGCATGTGCGCTCCATGCGCGCGAGCTCGTCGATGTCCTGCTGATATCGCCCCATGCGGCCGATCAGACTCCCCGTGGCGACGTGCTGGTCAAGAGGCATCGCGGCTCCCCGTAGTTGGCCGGATATAATTGCGGCTGGACTCCCTCATCGCGCTATGGTTGCGTGCGAAATCCTATAAACTTTTTGGGGGATGGATTGGAATGAAGCATTTGATTTTCGTAGCGGCTCTTTCTCTATTCGCAACCGCTGCCCAGGCGCAATATCTCAGTGGCACCGGCTCGAACCCGAGCACACACACATCGTCGGGCTATACCAACACCCACGGCACCTATGTGCAGCCCTATGTAGCGACTAACCCGAACAGCACTCAGCGCGACAACTTCACGGCTACCGGCAACGTCAATCCCTCCACCGGATCAGTCGGCATGCACCGCCCGCGGTATTGAGCATGGCGAACGATCGCGAAACAAAACACGCCGGGGTGGCTCCGGCTCCTAGCCGCCCCGGCCCGAAGGGTCATCCGCCCGTACGGCCGGCACCGTCGTCACCGCCATCCTCACCATCCCCTAAGAAGGGATGAAAGCTGAGGCGGACTGCGCTCAGCGGAGGGATCGGAAATGAAAAGGCTTGTCTTTGCCGTGGCTCTGACGATCGCTGCAAGCAATGCACACGCCCAATACGAGGAAGCTAAATCAAAATCGAGCAAACCGGAGTCGGGCGCGTCCAAAACATTGCATGATAAAGGCGACGAGCGCTCAACGACTGCGCCCGCCCACTTCGGGGTAAGGCCGGCGCCTTCACCTCAACCTTCCTCGTCCCGTCCCAAAAGGGCTAAAGACAGGCGATGACTGAAATCAATGATGGTCCGAGTGAAACCAATGATGGTCCGAGGTTCAACGCGCTTCGCAATTCCATCTACCATACGGCGCGTCGAGAATACTACGACACGCTAAATCGGCTCTTCAATTTCGTCGTCATAATTCTTGGGGCGGGCGTTGCAGGAAAGGCCTCTAAGCTTTTTCACGTCGAAGAATTATGGCTCGAATTCGGTGTTCTAATTTTTGCGACGGCCCAATTGACTTTCGATTTCGGTTCGAAAGCCCGCACCCACGAATTTCTTCAGCGCAAATACTACGATATACTGGCCGACATCGAACTGGAGTTAGAGGTTAATCCAGCAAAATGGAACTCAAAACTTCACACGATCGCCGGCGAAGAACCAATGCCGATGCGCGCGTTAGACGCGTTAGCTTATAATGCTGCTTTGGATGCAACTACTAGTGATCCGGAAATCAAGAGGGAAAACAGACTTCGTGTGCCGTTCTGCCACCGATTATTCCGACACTTCATTGCTCGTGATGGGTATGAATATCGACTGGAGAGCGAACCGATTTCTCTGTGGCAAAGGTTCTTGAGTTGCTTCAAATCTTGAGGAGGGAAATCAATGCCGAGATTTGGGAAGGCGAGAAAGGCCAAGAAGTCCACTAGACGATCGGCCAAAAAAAGAAGGGCTGTCGCGAAGAAAGGCCCCGGTGTTCGGCCGGCTCCAAAGAAGAAACCTCCGAAAAAGAAGCCTCCGAAGAAAATGGCCGCCTAGTTGTTCTCGCCTCGTCGTTCATGCGCTGAGCGCGGGGCCTGGGTCCCGCGCCTCGTTGCTACCGCCTCAGCCTTCTGGCGTGGTCCATTGCCGGTCGCGCTTCCTGTGTAGTCGGCGCCGGCGCTTCATGACTGCCGCTCCAGGAGACGGGCCCGGAGATCATGGGCGCGGTCCGAGATGATCTGCATGACGCGGTGCATCCCATCAATGGCCGTATCCGCGTCAGGTTGCGCCAACATCACAACGAGCAAATCCGTCAGCAGAACGATGTCTGTGATGTCCGCCTCGTTCTCGAAGCGATCGGGGAGATGAAACTCGACGACGTTGCTCATTTCCGCGCCTCCAGAGCGAACTCCTCGGCGATGATCTCAAGGGCAAGCGCGAGCTCGCGGGCTGCCGCAGCGCCTTTGCGCAGCTCGGTAATCGGGTCACTCCCCCAACAGCCGATCTCCTCGCCTCTCTGGATCCGCCCCGCGATGGTCACAGCAAGGGACACTCGGTTGCAAGGATGCCGAAGCAGGTTGCGCTTGCGGCTGGCGAGCTGGCGCCGGGTCGTGCGCGGCTCATAGCCCTCGGGCGTAGGATTGCGCAGCTCGCGGACGTTCGATGCCGGCAGCTTGCCCGGGAACGTGACGACGTTGGACTGGCTCGGAACGGGCCTGAGAGAGTCGCTGGTGCGTTCTCCCGTTTCAGGCTGTCCGGTGGCAGGTTTGGACGAAAACGAATCCACGGACTCCGCTCGCGGCGGAAACATGGATCTTTCGATGGTCATGGTGGTGGCTTTCTAGATTGGCTGTTCAAGGCCGATGCCGGTGACGGACCGGCAGCCGGGAGTTGAACACCTGCTAGAAACAGGCGGATGGCCTTTAAGCTTTCGCTCTGGACATAGCGCACCCCTCCCGGCCATAATGGCCAGGTCGGTGCACCCGCCAAGGTGCATCCAGCATCAGACCCCGCCAAGGGTCCATGCATTCGGCACGCTTCCGACGCCAATCGGTTGCACGCCTATTCTAGTCCGGGTGTTCAAGCCCACGGACATCATCAACTGATTTGGTGAATTTTGTCTATCCCCTTTCGGGGCGCCTCGGCGCGCCCGCAGCACGGTGGATTGTGGGGATGGAGACCGATTTGGATTCGTCAGGGCCGGCCGGAGGCGACAGCTTCATGGTCCCCTCGGGAGACCCCCATGACGACGCCATCACCTCAAACACTCGATCGCGAGAGAGACAAACTCTTCCTGACCGACGCCGAACTGATCCGTCGCCTTGGCGTGCCAGAAAAGGTCTTCCGCCCGATGCTACCGGGCCTCGAAAGCAAATATGGCTTTCCGCGAAAGCAGACCCTGTTCGGAGCAAGGCGCTATTGGCCGGCCGTCAAAGCGTGGCTCGACAAGCACAACGGGCTGCCCGACCCGTCGAAGCTGACTCGGTGACGGGCTCATGGCCTTGCTCACGATCAAGCAAGCGGCCGCTGCATTGAGCGTCTCTCAGCAGTGGTTGAAATATTGGCTGGTCGAAAACCCAGTCGACACGAACGGCATACCGTTTTACTTGCGGATGGGAAATCGATTCAAATTCGAGCCGCCAGATATCGAAAGGATCGTCGTGCATCTGCGGCTACTCGAAGCGACCCGACTTGGTCCAAGCATTATCTCGAAAGGCAAGCTGCCAGGGCTCATGGCGAAGGTCGGCGACTACGATCACCTTGTCGCAGTGCGCGAGGCGGCAGAGCAAAGGAAACGGTCGCCGAAGCCGGTTTCGCTGGAGGCTAAGCTCCTCGGCGAGTTGGCCATTGCAAGCGTCTTGGGACCGAGACCACCGAAAAAGCCTCCAAAGCGTCGATTGAGGCCCCCAGCACAAAAAGCCTCAGGCACCTGAGTCGCGGCGGGTCGAAGGATCAACGATGGCAATCCACCGGAGAGTTTGGGGGAGCGAACTTGCGCGCGCCCCAGGTTGCGGGCACAAACGACAGCAATGTCAAAGAACCGACATGATCGCCGAGCTGAGGCTGTGAAGGCTCGCAAAACCCCTGATCCGCTCAAGGTTTTCATGAACGCGGAGCGTTTTCGCATTGCAGATCTGGTTCTGCGCGGCAGCCAAGACCAGCGCGTTGCGGTCGCTGTTGCCAGTCCTGCCCTGGTTCTTTCGGCGTTCGCCTCCGAACTCTATCTAAAGTGTCTGATCCTCATTCAAAGCGCCCGACTTGAGCATGGTCACGACCTGCACCCGTTATTCAAGAAGCTGGAATCGCAATCGCAAAGACGCGTCGAGCAAAAATGGAATGAGTGGGTCTCGAGCCCTGAGCGAAAGCGCATCTATGAAGCGCTGAAGAAGATAAGTGGTGAGAGCATCCCGACCGATCTTGACTGGTCTCTGAGAAACGGCGGTACGGGCTTCGTCGACATGCGTTACCTCCATGAGGTGGAGACCGGCCCTCGGTTTTTAATCGGCGATCTCCCGCAAATCCTACGAGAGGAAACTCTGCAACACAGGCCGGAATGGACGTCTCTCGGACATGGTCCGATGACTCCCGTTCCTGGCTTCGAAAACCCTATGCCAAACAACATGCCGTGACTCGGCCGCTGATGCGGCAGCGACATGGGAATCAATGCCTCACTCGTGAAGAAGGCCAGTATGGTGATCCAATTCGCTCCTTTGGAAATAGAAACTCATCTCCCACCATTCGACATAACGAAAATTCCCTATAAAGATAGGGATTCGGCGATGATGATTTGGAACAGCGTATCAGCCCTTTCGAATTATGGAGAGACATTCGGAGCCGCAGTTCAACTCTTCGAGTTCGCACTAAGTCACGCGCAAGAGCTGTGGGCAATGAGACCGCCTCAGCCGACTGAGGGATCCCTGGACGAAATTATTGCTATCGGAGATAGCCGTCAGGCTATCCTGAACGAGATCATGCCGCGATTTAAGCTTTTCCAGGAGTGGCAATCCATTGCCGCTCGTGACGGCGCTATCAGCATTTTCAATGTGATCGAAGCAATGAACGGCATCAAATCCAGTGTGTTCGCCTGTCCGTCAATTCGAGCGCTCGTCGACCGAGGCGCGTTCGGTGAAGCGGAGCGGATCCTGGAGGGTCGCTTTCCAGACTACGTGTCTATAAGACATGCTGTGGCGCACGCAGGCGAATTCTTAAGCCGCGAGAAGGAACGGAGGAAGCATTCCGTGAGCGCCGGCCTAGACGACGGACGATTCAAACCAGCAGGAGCCACACTTTTTGTCGGACCTTCCCTCAACGGCAGGGAATTTGCGGTCACGGCCAGAGGTAAGTTATTGAAGTACGAGGTAAGCCCGGAGAGCTTCGAGCATATTAAGAGCGCGATCCTCACGTTCCAGGCTGCATTTCATCCAGCGATAAATCCGTTTCATTTTAGGGCGCGATGATCACTTGCTCGCCACGATCCGCCAGAAGGTGCCTATGGTGCTAACAAGGATCGTCCACGGCCGCGCCTGGATCGTTATTTTCCTACCAATGTCCAATTGGCCCCGTTGTGCCATAGGTTCAGCTTGAGCGCGCCGCCACCCGCCGTGGCGGTCGTCCCCCAAGTCGTACATGCGGTATCTCCGCACGAGGCTGCTAAACCGTCGATGATGAATGCCCGTTTACCCGCTGCCGAGACGGGTAAGGACGCAAATTTCGGATATCCGCTCATCAGTTCACCATTGGCAAAACCTGCCTGGCTATTGTCGCCGAAGGTGACATTCGTTGCATTTGCCCCTGTGTGTCCGGATAACCAAAATCCGCCTGCATATGAATTTGGATCGATGGATTGGTTGCCGTCAACTATAACGGTGGCCATGTTACCGGCGGTAGTTTGAAGTCCGATTGCGGCACCGAATGTTCCGGCCGACCCACTACGGTTCGGTGCGACCATTTTGTTATTCAGGATGCTGGTATAGTAGACGACCGTGCTGCCGAAAGAACTGTCAGCGGCGATGCCGATACAGTCCTCACCGCATTGCTCAACCAAATTCCCTTCGATCGTATTGGCAACAGCGCTTTCCGTTGATGCGCTTTCTTGGGATAGGACGATGCCGCCTGTGATGCCCCCACTAACCTTGTTTTGATAGACCTTGGTATAGGAAACGTTGTTCAAGCTAAGCAAATCACCGTTGCCAATTGCGGCGGCGACGTTGGTTTGAGTGCCAGTGTGGTCCAAGGTTAGAGACGTGTTGCTGTTGACTGCGGTGATAGCAAATTCAACGCCACCATTCACGAGAAGAAATTGCCCCGGCTGCACGCCCGCAAAATTGGTCCCGCTGACCCACGTTGCAGTCGAACCGGAGACCGTTACGTTCATGGCCGATTGCGCGCCGCCGGTTGCGACACCGCCCGCTATCGTGTTGCCGCTGACATCGTTACGGTCACACTGATATAGATAAATCGCGTGCGACATTGCTCCGGTTAGGGTGTTGTCTCGAACCTGACCGTACATAGGAAAAGAAGGCGTCGCGCCTGAAAGTCCAATCCCAGCGGCAAATACGTTGGAGATATTATTTCCGACGATATAGGGATATGTTCCACTCCCGGAAATGCCGCCGCTCGCAGCATTTTTGATGGTGTTGAACACAATTCTGACATTGCTGGCAGTACCAGCGTGAACTAATCCGACTGATCCACTGCCTGTGTTATTAGCGCGGTTGCCGTCGAGTGTGCAGTGATCCAACTGTGCGCCGTTCGCTGGCCCGCTGAACATATCGATGAACACGCTGAGATTAGCACCGTTAGCCTGTGTGATTGTTGCTCCGTTCTGGCAAGTAAGCCGAGAATTCGGTTGCATCGCGATGGCGGAAGCAATTCGGAAAGTCCCGGCAGGCAGCATAGCCGTCACACCAGATGCGAGAGCACTGTTGATCGCTGGTGCGCTGTCACTCACACCTGTTGGATCGGCGCCCCACCACAGCGGATTCGCCACGATCGATTTCGAGCAGGTCCATGAGCCAGTCGTGCGAACAAGCAAATAGCCGATCGTGTTGCAGTAGACGGCGTCAAACCAAGTGGTTGCGCTCGTCGGCGCCGGTGGAATTCCTCCTCCTGGATAGACCGGAATCTGATTTGCCGTGGCTGCGCTCTGGGCACCATTAATGGTGCCCACCATCAGCCAATGTCCGGCCCCGTCTGTAATTAAAATATAGGCCGCGTTTGGCGAGTTGATCGTGAGAGGCGCAACACCGCCGTTTATGAAATCGCTACCTGTTCGCTGAATAGTGATAGTGCGCGAACTTGAAGTCTGCGCGCCGAGATCTGCAATGTATAGCGACTGACCAGGGCCAAAAGTGGTCGATGCGGGCAGCGTCCAGGTATGAGATCCCAGGATCGGATTCGTCGAGTCCGTTGTGACCACACGATCGGTGCTTTTGATTTGATAGTCTAAATCCCCCACCTTGGTGACGCTGTAGAGGTTCAGAACTTTCAAGAAATCATTGAAGCTGACTGCCCAACCCGGGTGGCTGAAGCCGTACAAGTTGGCGACAATGCTGTTTGGCGGCAGGTTTTCGTACTGTTGCGCGCTCGCGGGAGCGGCGATCAGCCACGCGAACAGACCGACGGCCCTGATCAGGTTCTTCATGGTGATGCCCTTTCTGTGCTGGCGGATCTGCTCACGCACCGCCTGTGCCGAGCCGTTGCAGCGTCTCGACGAATTGCCCGTACGGCAGATTGTTGGCTTTGCAGGAAGCGATGACGCTCCGGTAAAAGGCGATGTCGCTGGCGAGCTGAGCTGCCGCCACAGCGGCCGATCCGCCGCCGGTCAACACCGCCTGCGCCAGTGCGTTCTGCCTGTTCCCTTCCGCGGCTGAGCAAGCCGCCGCATGGGTGCGGTTGACGTGATCGATCACCATCCTACAAATCTCCCATCTCGTTACGTTCGATCGCGCTAAACCTTCGGGACGCGGCTTGCCGATTCCCAGCGCGTGATGATGTCGTTGTGCTTTGTCATCTGCCGGAGAGCTTCCGGCTCGGAATCGCCGTAGCGCTGCTGGAAATCCTTGCTCGCGAGGGCTTGCCGTTTCCCCGTGACGGCGGCCTGGTACTCCTCGCTGGTGGGCGGCTTGCCCGAAAGAGTGTCTTGGATCTCACCGGAGGTGATGCCTCGCGATGCGAGGTAGTCCGCTCCACCCTTTGCCCAAGCATCCGAATTTGCCATCGCACCTGATCCGGTTGTCACCGCCCTGGTCAGGTCGCTGAATTCCTTGCGGGCATCCGCGTCGCCATTGAGGTAGCGGTCGGCCCAGGCACTGTCCGCCATTCTGGCGTCGAGCGCGCTGCGCGCATCGGTCGCTGACATCACGGTCATACGAATCTTCCTTTCAGTTTGAGTTTTTCGCAGGCCGCGTCGAACACCCGGGACGCGCGCTCATGAAAGCGGAACGGAAACATTTTCCGCCCGGCGTCATCGTTGTGGAAAATGTCGCCCTGCGTCACCGGATGCCAGCAGGACGCGCTCGCGTCGGTGCAGCCACCACCGAGGACGCAGCCATAGGCGACGCCGCGCAGACACCGTCGCGGGCAAACATCGCGCCCGATACCCGCGATAGCCTCGGCTGGCGGTAGGTCGTGCACGGCTTTCCGCCATGCTGCATGGGCGGCCACATCGTCCTGTTCCGCCAGACCGACGGCGTCGATGTTGCGGTCGATCTCGAATTCAAGGTCCTGCACCTGCCGACGCAGCGCCGACAACGCAGCGCGCGCGCCAGGCTCTCCTCGTGCCGACGCCACTAGCGCGGCCGGCAAGTTCGCCTTGAGGCCTGCGAACTCGAGCTCGATCACCGAGCGGTGCTTGCGCATCGCGGGCACGGTCAGGGCCGGGGGATCGAATGGAACATCCTGCGAGGGGGGAGGGGCCGGCGTCGACATAGCGCGCGGCGAGCTGCGCGCCACCGCGACCGACGGACGCCAGTGCGAGAGGATGGTCACGCAGCACGACCTTTCTTGGCCTGTGCGGCCTCAGCCTCATGGCTGGCCTCAATGAAGTCCTTGAGGATGCACCTCGTGAGATTGGCTAGCTTCCGGTGTTGCGACTGCGCAATCCGCTCCAGCGCTGCGCGATCTGCGCTCTCCATGCGCAAGACCACCTGTTCGTCGAGATTTCCGCTCATAGGCCCTCCGTGCTTGTTGGCCCTATTTCTGCGACGCATTGCACGTCCGAACAACGCACCAAGGGCCGCGGAATCTTGGGACGAAGGCGCGGGACCCAACGCGGGTGCATCCGCGCCGCCATCTCGGGATCCTCGACCAGAACAACGGCGGCTATGCCGAGACCGAGCGCGTCGAGCACCGCCTGCAGCGTTTCACCGGACAGATTTTTCCGCGGTACCGGTGCCAGCGCCTTGCTGCTATATCTGTCACTCCAACCCACCAGCGTGTCGATTGTCTCGTGCGACAGGTTCAGAGCTTCCTTGCGAGCGCGCAGCGCTTCCACGACTTCCAGCTTCGTGCGCAGTAGCGGGCCAAACGTCATCGCCCTGCCTCGCGCAGTGCAAACGAACGCAGTTTTTCAGCACGGCGCCGCCAAAATTTTGCGTGACCTCGATGCAACAGGTTTTTCGGAGCGGCCGCGAAAGGGGATGAGCAGCTCGATCTAGACGAGGTCGCCGGATTTTCCCCCCACCCCCCGTCGATCGAAAAGGGGGCCCCAAGGCGTGCCAGCCCGTGCGGCGGCAGCATCAGCCGTTTCGCCAGCGGTCCGGCCACCACATCGCGGGCGGGCGCATTCCGTCCTGAAGGTCTCGATCTTCCCATGGCGTTCCCAGGGTGATTTGCGGCCCATGATTACCACATCCAATGGTCTGTAAATACAGGGGAATGCAAAGAACTACAGGCAGTCCACAAGACTGCTGGTCGGTGATAACCGTTAGTAACCTCGGCGACTGTTTGGCGGGCCGTAAAACGCGAGTCTTTGCCGATGGTTGAGCAAGAGGCGCGGGTGGCGAAGCCGGCTTCGGTCGTTACGTGTGTTGGATGGAGAACGAGGTCTAACTCAGGATCATCCCCGGCCTAGGTCTTAGCGCTCTCTTGGCCTTGTTGAATGTCAACGTGACGGTTCGCGTAAGGAGGTCTCGGATCGCTGTGGCGAAATCGTGAGACAGTCTGACCCCTACCATATGGAGAGATATATGCTTGGACCCTACTGTCTCACGGCTTGATGAGACAGTGTGGTTCGAGCATATAGGTCGCATCTCTCGCGTGCGTGCGTGTGCGCACTGCCGCGTCCGCGGGTCTTTCTAGTTCTTGGTACTACTCTCTCGGATAGCGCGCGCGAAAACTGTCCGCTCACTGCAAAGCCGGCTTGGCCTGCTGTCGATACCATGTCGCTTTCGAGACGCCTTGAGCGATCCATGGCTTGCCGTGGCCGATCGCAGCGGCCTCGTATTCGTGCCGTGGTTTCACGCCTTTCGCACGCCGTCTGTCGCGGCGAGCTTTGCGTTTGATCAACGCGATCTCGGCGGCGGCCTCTGCTCTCGTGATGTCGAATGCCCAGATGGTGCCGATCTTCAGCTTCTTGCGCTCGGCCCATGTCAGGCGCACCAGCTTGCCCATGGTGTCTGCGCGGTACCTGAGCGGCTTGGCCAGCGCGGCGGCGACAAGTGCCTCTGTCTCGGCCGGACGCATCCACGGGGCCCGGCGCGCCAGCCACGCACCAGCCCGAACGTGGGGTAGGGTGGTGCCGCCGATCTGCACAAGGTGGTGGACCATAATCTTGGCATCTTCCCGCCCAGCATCGTCGTCCGGAAGGACACGACCGTAGCGATGGTCGAGCAGGCGATCGAATTCGGCGACCCTGACCGGGGCCATGCTGAATTTGCGGCCATTCCGGTGGCGGACCTGGATCTCGCGCTTCTTCGCCTTGACGATTTGTGGGTCCGGTCTGGTCATCCGCGGAGCACGTCGTTCCAGTCGGTGCCGACGCGCTCGGGAATGCGAACGTCTACTACAACACGTCCGGCGAGCCGGGCAGCGAGGGCATAGGCGGCCCGCTGGCCGGTGCCGCTATCGTCGTGGTCGCCGAAGATCACCAGGCGGCGGACTTCCGGGGGCGGCTCGAACTTCTCCACGCCGCCGGCGTTCAGCGCCGCCCAGGTCGGCACGCCGAACATCTGGATGGCAGCGAAGGCAGTCTCGATGCCTTCGGCGATGCCCATCTCGTCGGCGAGGGCTGTCAGCCGCACCGCGCCGCCCGCCGGAACGCTGCCCGGGCAGAACATACGAACCTTGCCGACATCGGCCTTCTTGCCGTCGGTGGTGATGTAGGTCCGGTGGATGGTTGCAGGCTTACCGGCGGCGTCGGACACCCTCGCGAGCATCGCCGGATGCCATGACGCCGGCGGCCCGCTATGTCGCACGCGCATGCCGGTTCGGAGGCAGCTAGGGTAATTATGCATGCCGACAGCACGCGCGCGTAGCCAGCGGTCGACGGGATCGTCGGCCTGTATCGGGCCGCCGCTTGCCCACAGCCGATTTAGCGCGGCACGCTTGTCCTGATCGGAGCGCTCTACGCGGATCGGCTCGACCGCGGACTCGCCCAACAGCCGCTCGATCTGCTCAGCGACATCACGGAAGGGTCGCTTCGTATATTTCAACGCGAGGGCGATGCCGTTGCCGCCCAGGCATTGATTGCAATACCAGGTGCCCTTGCCGTTGAGGTCGGTGAAGCGCCAGCGGTCCTTGCCGCCGCACATGGGGCAGGGGCCGTTCTTCCTGCTGAGAAACCTCTTGTCGATGCCGAGGGCCGGTAAGATCGAGGTCCAGCGTCCGCGGGCACGCTCGTGCAGCGGCGTGGCGTTATAGGTCACCGCCATGACGATGACCCTTTCGCCTTTGCAAAAGCGATCTGCCTTGACTTAACCCAAGAGCGGGTTGCGGTGGATGGCGCCAGCGTCGGAAGGTCGTTCCATTTCCAGGGCGGGAAGTGGCCGAACTTCACCTTGTGCTGCTGAGCCGCCCACCCATCCTTATAGCTACGCTCCTGAGCGATCGACCTGAGTTCGCAGAAGAACTTGATCTGCTCTTGCTGCTCTCCTGATTTCGCAGCGTTGCGCGATTTAAACTCGACGAGCTCGCCGTCCTTGTTGACAACATCGCACTTCGGTTCGGGCTTGAAACCACAAGCCGGACAGATCGGCATTTTCGGCGGCTTCAGGAACGTGCACTTGGGGCACTTCTTCGGCAGCGCCTCCTTGGGCTTGGCCTCCTGCTTCTGCCGCTCGCGGCCATCGTCGAGCTTGTCGTGGTGAATGTCCGTGACGAAGCCAAGCCGGAGGTGATTGTCGCTGTGATCCAGGATCAGGCAATCGCCCTTGCCGTGGGCAGTGCGGAGACCGCGGCCGATCATCTGCACGAACAGCATCTCGGACTTGGTCGGCCGGGCGAGGATGATGCAGCGAACGTCCCAGTCGATGCCGGTGGTGAGGCATCCGACATTACAGACGACTTCGACCTCGCCAGCATGAAAGCGCTTCGCAATCGCGGTGCGCTCATTGGCGTGCGTGTAGGCGTCGATGTACTCAGCAACAACGCCCGCAGCGATGAATTTTTGCTGCAGGTTCTTGGCGTGCACGCGGTCGACCGCGAAACACAGAGCGGGGCGGCCGCGACCGCGGTCCTTGAACGTGTCGACGACGTCGGCGACGAGGCCGGACTTGTCCATCGCCTTCGATAAGTCGCCCTCGTGATAGTCCCCGGCGAGCGTGCGTACGTCCGTCAGGTCGGGAGAAGAGGGCGCAAACACACGGAAGCGCGAGAGGTAGCCAGCCTCAATCAATTCGCTGGTCGTCGCCGCGATGATCAACTTCTTGTAGATCTTGCCCAACCCCTTCGACCACGGAGTGGCAGAAAGGCCGATCACCGGAATGTTCGCCATCTCAGGGCGCGCGAGCCAATTCCTAACGAAGTCGAACTGCAGGTGCGCTTCGTCAATGACGACGAGATCGAAATCCAGAAAGTGCTTGCGGCGCGTCAAAGTCTGCACGCTCGCGACCTGAACGGGCCGTGCATAATTGGTAAGGTGGTGATCTGCCTGTATGACACCAACGTCGCGGATACCGTCGGCGTAAAAGCGCTCGATGGTCTGGTCGACAAGTGAGATTGCGGGAACAACGAAGGCAATGCGCCAGCCCGCAGCGCGCGCTTCGATGATCAATTCGCCCGCTGTTTTGGTTTTGCCTGCCCCGGTCGGTGCCATGAGCATAATGCGGCGTTCGCCTTCCTTGATGGCAAGGCGAACGGAGCCAAGAGCTCGCTCCTGGTGAGGATGAAGGGTCGCGCCCATATTGTGCCTTTCGGCGGGCGGGCCTTGCGAACGACAGCGGGAACGATTACGACAGCAGCGTCGATGTGGTGGTCGGCAAGCTGAAGCGTTCCCACGACTCGTGTGCGAAGACCTCGCGCGCGGGTCGTGTCGTTTTAGGAGGCGATAGCGGTCTCGCCGCGGATGCACTTGCGGAGATCGCCCAGGCGGCGGCCACGCTTGCGGGCGGACAGCTGGATAGCAGGCACCGGATTATTACGGCGCAGCGTCCAAATCGACATGTCGAGCATGAGAGCCGACAACTGATCGTCGATCACGCAGTCGTCGGGCAACGTTGCGGTGCGGTTGATCTTCTCGATCTGCTCGGGGGTCATTGCGGATGCGCTCCTGTGCTTGTTCGTGCACAAGGTGCGGGTGCCGGCGACCTCTGAAAATTGGAGACGTTTGTCTTCGAAAGTTCCTGGAAGTTTTGCGCCTAAGAACTTCCAGTTTCCAATTTAATCCATTCGTCCCATTCGCGATTGAAGCGCCGCATGGAGGTCGGTCCCTCCCATGTTCCTGCTTGAAGGCCTTCCTGACGCTCACGGAGAAGATTGCGCAGATGTTTGTCAACCGTCGGCAGCGTAGGTCGGTAGCGGGGCGTCAGCTGCTGATCCTCGGCCAGGTGTGAGTTTTCCTCTACGATTTGGCGAGCAAGCTCCGCGACATTAGGCTTTTCCATAGAATCATAGCGCTGAAGGAGCGCCCAGTTTTTCAGCTCGTTGATGCGAGTTTTTGAGGGCGGCTTTCCCCACTCGAAAAATATCTCGCGGGCTTCCTTTTCGCTGTGATGCTGCTTGATCAGGAGAAACAATTTCCAGGCCTCTAGCTGGGCCCCGGCCAACTGCGTCACGTCGGCTTTGAAGAGTTGGACTAGCTTCTCCGACATCAGGCTATCCTCAAGGCCGTGACGTTGTCGCCTTCGACAATCCAGGCGAGATGATCAGCCCACCGTTTGAGCGCGACGACGCGCTCGCGGAGATACAGTGCCTTGTTGTAGGTGCCAGCGACCCCTTTCTTGCCGCTTTGAACGCTCGATACGTGGTTCAGGATAGCCTCGACCACGTGCGGTAGCATGTCGAGCTCGTCGTTCATCTTAGTCGACAATGTCCGGCGAAAATCGTGAGGCCGGTACGGCTCCAAGGGACGTCCCAGCTCCCTTGCTATACGCTCGTCGAGACGCTCCTTGCACCGCGACCAGCCGGAAAAGCCGCCCTGGCCGATACCAAATACGAAATCGCGGAGTTTGCCGTCGGCGTCTGCGCGCACTGGTCGCGCGTCAAGCAGGGCCTTTGCCGCGGCGGCTAGCGGCACGAGGTGAGGGCGTTTGTTTTTTGTCCGCTCGCCCGGCAAGTCGATTGCATCGATCTCATAGGCAGTCAGATCGGGGGCGCCGTCCTCGCCGCGCTTCGCTTTGACCTCTGTTTTTCCGATTTCCGAGCGCCGGAGATTCGCTATCTCGTCTGCACGCTGGCCGGTGAGCATCATCAATTTGAGTATGGCGCCGTGGTCGTCGTCACCGGCGTGCTTCCAGATCAGGCGCAATTCGAAGTCCTTCAGGACGCGCTCGCGGCTTTTCTCTTCGGCTCGATTGGTTCCGGCCGCCGGATTGATCTCGGGCCCGGAGCCTTCGCCCATTGCCCACGAAAAAAAGTCGCTCAACGTCGATCGAACCCGGTTCCTCGCGACGGGACCACTTTTTGTCTCAACGGTGCGGAGCACGCCGGCAACGTCATGCTGTTTGATCTTGGAGATCTGCAGCCGGTTGAGGGGCCGGGAGTGTTTCAGGATATGGCGCTCGGTCTCCTGATAGCTTCCTGGCCGCGTTTCGATTTTCTTCTTGGCGAGATAATCGGCCGCCATTGTCTCGAATGTGTCACTTGCTCGAGAGCGGCTCTGGACCTTCTCACCCTGAGGATCCTTCCCGTGCTTCACATCGAGCGACAGCTGCATGACGCGCTCGCGGATGCCGAGGTTTGGCGCGCCGTTCTTGCCCTTGGAGGATTTGAAGCTCTCCGCCGTCGCCGGGCCGAGGGACACTCGGCGCTGCTTCTCGCCGAGGGCGTATTGGAATACCCAGTTGCGCGAGCCGCCGGCGCGGACGCGAAGGCCGAAGCCGGGGATGTCGTCGTCAAAGAAAATCTGGTCAGCCTTGCCGGCATCGAGCCGGGCCGAGGCGAAGGTCTTAGCGGTCAGCTTCATCTGATTTTCCGAACTCTGGGAAG
Source organism: Bradyrhizobium sp. 142 (assembly GCF_023074015.1). Classification (NCBI taxonomy): domain Bacteria; kingdom Pseudomonadati; phylum Pseudomonadota; class Alphaproteobacteria; order Hyphomicrobiales; family Nitrobacteraceae; genus Bradyrhizobium; species Bradyrhizobium sp. 142. The sequence continues at coordinate 4,853 of NZ_JADPKQ010000054.1, read as the reverse complement.
GCCATGGGAAGATCGCGCCTGCTCACGGGCGCTCATCAACGCTCGCTCTGACTGCTGGTATCTCAATGATTTTAGGGCTTTGCAAGGAGGAAAGTGGCGCTATGCACCGCCTTGCTCATTCCTGCTCGTCAGGAGGCCTGCTTTGGGTACTGCAGGTCGTTGGTTCGAATCCAGCTGCCCCGACCAGTGTTTTCAAACACTTAAAGCAAAATAGGCCGGTCTTTCCGTCGCAGAAATTGTGATTGGAAAGTTCATGAGGAAGGCGCAAGCAGGGCGCATTGCTTCGCCAAATGCCGGCGGAAGCGCGCCAAGCGCGCGACCCCGACTGATCTCTTCATACGGCGACCAAGGGCATTTCCTTGATAGCTTCCCATTGCTGGGTTGAAGTCGTACCTGACCACGCGTTGCGCTCGAGATTTGGCTTCCATGCGGCCGCCGGATCGAGATTGCCGGACTTCGTGAAGAAGGCGTTCGCTCCGTAGGTCGATACAGCCGCCAACCCGTACCCGTGCTCCCCGCAAAGCTTCGCAAGGGCCGCGAGCGACGCGCCGTGGTACCAGCCAGTTGGATGCTTCCGGTGGCGAACAAAGGTGGGGTCATAAGGAACGGTGACCGAGGCAGACTCAAAACTGGCGTTGTACTCGATCGAAATGATCGACGGACCAATCCCGATCAGCTTTTCGAGAAACCAGTAGTTGTTGCCATCCACGTCGATAGAGAGAATGCCGAGGCGCTCGAATTTGGTTCGAATGAAATCAAGATTGTCGAGAGAGAGAGAGAAAGCTGTTTCGAATATCGATCCAGGTCGGAAGCAACACCTTTGCGTCTTCGACTTGTTCGGCCGATCCGTCAATCAAGAGCCCCTCCATTCGGGCTCGTTGGCGAATGCCGCACAGTTGAATTTCACGGGGTGGAAGCCAAACTCAACAAATGTCTTCGGCGCCGCTGTGGTCGCGGCAAGATCAGTTAAAATGTCCGCTTCATCGGCTTCGCTCTTGGTCCCGTGTTTGAGCTGCATCAGGCGGTAGCGAAGCCTTCGAAGCTGCGGGATAGATTTAAGAAAGGCGCGCATGGTGCCCAATCCGTCGATGGCTGAAACAGCATAGATATCGTTCAGAAACAATTTGCAATGTTCATCCCGCGCAAATCGCGTCGTGAGCTTGGCGAGTCCTTGGCGGGCCACGCTCTCAGCGCCTGATTTCGACGCGTTCCGCGTTGAAGGGAGAAGGCGAGGGACTCTATCTGCGTCCCACCGGAGTCTCCTTAAGGCGAGGTCATCATGTCGATCAGTGCGATTGCTGCGGTGGTGACGACGTCCCCATCGACCGCAACCACTCGGCGACGGCGCTCAGAGCACGTCCAGCACCATTTCCAGGGTCTGAGCCCAGCGATCGCTCATGCCGGGACACGCGTCCCGGAGCGCCTGACCAGTCCAGACCAAATGAGCAAAGTTTATCGAACCTTTGGACGTCGCCACAGATATATGGGTGTTGGGAATTTCAGCGCCCAATGTCTAAACGGACGCCGCCAAGCGATGATATTCCGCTTGCGCGGCGTTGCGCTTTTCGGAGCGGGCAATCAGCTCGTCGCGTACCAGCCGAGCGGAAACGGCAGGAACGGCCAGATCCCATGGTTGTCGTTCGAGGCTTTCGGTAGTTCTTGAACGGAAGTTTTCACGGCCGGAGCAGGCGGCGTCGATGGCACCGCCAACCGCAGACAGGCACACTGCAAATTCATTGTGGTCGCCCAGCCAGTAAGCATTTTTCAAAATTGAGCAGTTCAAAATTGCCACGCGTCCTCAAAACGGCGCGCTCATTCTCAAATCGCGTTACCCATTCTAGAAAAATTGGCTGTGGCTTTCAACCGGTCTTACTGCCCTCTCGCGACAGGTAAGGTTGACCGGTTAGGTTAAGGCAGAGCTGTTGTTGCGGCCGCCTTGGCGAGTGTTATCAACTCGGTCCCGGCGCGCGATGGGCTGCCTGGAATCTATGCTCACACAGAGTCACAGTTCGTCGCGGCGCTCATATCTTGTGAGTTCTGGGTCATGTCTTTCGATCGCAACGTCCAGACCGTCAATACGCAGTGTCCAGCTGGGCCGATATCTGGCACCTCTGGACCGTGATCATGCCGCGCCACTCGATCAACGGGCAGCTTGTCTACGGTAAGGTCTGGCGGCGCCACGACGGCCGCGACAGGATCTACAAGCAATTCACCGAGTACGACAGCAACGACGCGGCTTGAGCTGGCGCTGCTGCCGCCGGGATCAGTCCGCCTTCGCCGCCGCCGGCTTGGACGGCGGTGGCTTCAGCGGCTTGTCCTGCCGCTTCGACCAGGAGATGTAGTAGGCGACCGTCGTCATGATCGCGATGCCAGCGACGCTGACGAAGATCTGCGCGAACAGCGAGCCCGAGCTCATCGACAGCTCGAAATGGCCGACGAAGGACAGGAACACGCCGACGCAGAACACGGCGAGCGATTGCTGGCCGCAGACGATGATCGGATCGAACCCCTTCCATTCCAGCCCCGGCCATTCCTTCGGCACGAAGCGGATCACCAGGATCACGATCACGACGAAGTGGATGAAGCGGTAGGGCGCGAGGTTGGTCTTGTCGTTCGGGTTGAAGGCCGAGAACAGCCACTGCGGGAACATGCCGCCGAGGGTCGGGAAGCGGCCGGCCATGGTCATGATCAGCGCGAACAGCAGATAGCCGAGGCACAGATAGAGTGTGAGCGGCGCGTTGATCACATTCATCGAGCGCCGCGCCCCGCCCATCGCGCACCAGGCGCCGAACACGAACAGCACCTGCCAGCAATACGGGTTGAAGTACCATTGTCCCGCCGGATAGGCGTTCAGATTCCAGCCGAAGTGACGCGCGGTCAGCCACAGCACGATCGATAGCACCATCGTCAGGTCGGGCTTGCGCAGCATGAACCACAGCACCGGGGGAAACAGCCCCATCAGCACGATGTAGAGCGGCAGCACGTCGAGATTGAGCGGCTTGAAGCGCAGGAACAGGCCTTGCCGCAGCGTCTCGGTGGCATTGTCGACGAGACCGGCCACGTTGAACTCATTGATCATCTCGGAATCGCCGAAGCGCAGCGCCAGATAGCTGATCGAGGCGATGTAGATCACGAACAGGATGATGTGGGCGACGTAGAGCTGCCAGACCCGCTTGGTGAGCCGGGTGGCGCCGACGAGGAAACCCCGCTCCAGCATCATCCGCGCATAGACGAAGGAGGCGGTGTAGCCGGAGATGAAGACGAAGAGATCGGCGGCGTCGGAAAAGCCGTAATTGCGGGTCGTGATCCAGTTCACGACATTGTCGGGGATGTGGTCGAGGAAGATCGCCCAGTTCGCGATGCCGCGAAACAGGTCGAGCCTGAGGTCGCGGCCTTTTTCGGGAAGCGTTGCGTTGATGTTCAGGAAGGCCATGCGACGGGAGCTTTCGGAGGGAATAGATAGGCTGATGTCGGCGAGGTAGAGCCGCCGGGCGGGAGCCCGGCGCGGAAGGCGGGTACACAATTGTCACGGCGCAGCATAATGACTATACCCATCGGCTAGGTTACCGGGGGCCCGGAATCACCGATCAGTTCCCGAAAGGTGTCTCTATACTAGCTATCCCGGCGTTTTCCACCAACTGCTACCGTGACGCATCGAAATCGAACGAAAAGACGCAAAGAGGCCCGGATCACCCATGACCGCACGCATTTTCAAGCCCGCCAAAAACGCGATGCAATCCGGCCGGTCCAAGACCCGGGAATGGCAACTCGATTACGAGCCGGAGCAGCCGCGCGCAGTGGAGCCGCTGATGGGCTGGACCTCGTCCGGGGACATGAAGCAGCAGATCACGCTGCGCTTCCACAGCAAGGAAGAGGCGGTCGCCTATTGCGAGCGCAAGGGCATCGCCTACCAGGTGATCGAGCCCAAGGAATCGGCGCGCCGGCCGGTCGCCTATGCCGACAATTTCTCCTTCCGCCGCGGCGAGCCCTGGACGCATTGAGGCTTGCCCAACGGCCAAGACTCTCGTTCGTCCCCGGGCTTGTCCGGGCACCCCACGTCCTGGGCACATGAAAGAACGTGGATGGCAGGGACAAGCCCGGCCATGACGGTGGAGAGGCACTCCGCTCGTAGGCGATAGGGTCGCACGTGTTGGTCCCATCCACCGATCAGGCGGTGGCCCAGCTTCTGCCCCTTGGCAGCGATTCCACCGCGTGCTTCGCTGATGCGAGGCGTGACGGGATGGCGAGGTGGGGTATGGCCGGGCGTGACCAGCTCGACGGCGTCGATCTGAAGATATTATCCGAGCTGCAGCAGGACGGGCGGGTCCGCAACAACGAGCTGGCGCTTCGCGTCGGCGTGTCCGGGCCCAACTGCGTGAGGCGGTTGAAATCCCTGTTCAGCCGCGGCGTGATCCGGGCGATCCGCGCCGTTATCGACGAGCGGCTGCTCGGCTATGAGGTGGTGTCGTTCGTCACTATTCAACTCGCTAGCCAGGCCCAGCCGGTGCTGGAATCCTTCGAGAGCTCGATTGCCGCGATCCCGCGCATCCAGCAGTGCTGGCGGATTTCGGGCGATACCGATTATCTCCTCAAATGCGTTGCGCCGAGCGTGGAGAACATGCGCCAGCAGCTGCTGCATTTCGCCGCGATGCCGAACGTCAAGAACGTCCGCAGCTTCCCGGTGCTTGGCGTGGCAAAGGATGTGCCACTGCCATTGCAGGGGCTCGCTGCGTCCGCTTCGGCGGGCTAGAGGCGAGCTATGCAGGAAAGTGGGTGATGACGGAATGAGATAGGCGGCGTATCGAGGCGGGTGTCGAGCCTGCCAGAACCTCTCAAGGAGAGCGATACGCCAT
>NZ_JADPKQ010000129.1:0-584 GCF_023074015.1 Bradyrhizobium sp. 142 | reverse complement strand
CAGCACCTCACCGCCGACCGAGCCGATGCTCTTGAGATCGATGAGCTGCATGATCCTGGCTTGCGGCGAAGCGGGCTGTGGGCTGCGCAGTTCGGCGCGGCTGTGGGCCTCGAGTTCGGCGAGCTGCCGGGCCACCAGGCACAGCCGCTCGTGCTCGCGTGCAATCTCCTCCTTGAGCCGCGTCGGCAGCGGACGACCGTCGCCGGTGCGCAGCCTGGCAATATCCTTGATGAATGTCCGCGCCAGCGGGTTGACATCGCGGATGCCTTGGCCGTGCAGCAGTCCCTTGATGCGGTTGGTGTGAGCCGTGCGTTCCTTGAGCAAGCGCTCGCGTTCCCGGGTGCGGCGCTTGCGGTCTTCATCCTCAACACTCGGCACGTGGACCATGCTGCACACCCGCGGCTCGCCCCGCAGATAGGCGAGGAATGTCCGCATCAGCTTCTCCAGATCGATCCGGTCGGTCTTGGCGCGCCGGGCGCGCCGGTTCACCTCGATGCTGGAGGGATCGATTTCATGGTTGATGACACTTTGTCCCATCAGCCATCGATGCAGCCAGTGGCCGTCGAGACCCGCCTCGTAGCACG
>NZ_JADPKQ010000241.1:0-585 GCF_023074015.1 Bradyrhizobium sp. 142 | reverse complement strand
CCACAGCGCCACCATCAGCTTGCGTGCCAGCGCCACGATGGCGATCTTGCGGATGCGTCCCTTGGCCGTGCCGACCCGCTCGTGGAACCAGCGGCTCAGCTCGCTGTCAGGCTGATGTCTCAGCCACAGCCAGGCGAGCTCGATCGCGCTCGTTCGCGCGCGATGATTGCCGGCCTTGCTGATGCCTTGCTGCCGCCGGCTGGCGCCGCTGTCGTAGGGTGTGTCGGTCAGTCCGACACAGCTGCCGACCTGCCGTCGGTTCCTGAAGTCGCGATAAAACACCTCGTTGGCCAGAACCTGGGCGATCTGCGGTCCAATGGCTTGCAGCTGGGCAAGCTGAACGGCCTTCGCCTCCACCGAGCCCTTGGCCGGCGTGCTATGGGCGGCGATGTTCTCCGCTTCCAGCGTCTTAATCTGCTTGCAGACCAGCAGCAGCCGCTCATGCTCGCGACGAATTTCATCGCGTAGTCGCGGCGGCAGAGCGCGCCCGTCGCCGGTGCGCAGCTTGTCGAGATCCGACAGGAAGCTCGGCTTCAACGGCCTGGCGTCGCGGATACCCTGGCCATGCAGCAGTCCTTTGATCCG
>NZ_JADPKQ010000456.1:0-585 GCF_023074015.1 Bradyrhizobium sp. 142 | reverse complement strand
CCACAGCGCCACCATCAGCTTGCGTGCCAGCGCCACGATGGCGATCTTGCGGATGCGTCCCTTGGCCGTGCCGACCCGCTCGTGGAACCAGCGGCTCAGCTCGCTGTCAGGCTGATGTCTCCGCCACAGCCAGGCGAGCTCGATCGCGCTCGTTCGCGCGCGATGATTGCCGGCCTTGCTGATGCCTTGCTGCCGCCGGCTGGCGCCGCTGTCGTAGGGTGTGTCGGTCAGTCCGACACAGCTGCCGACCTGCCGTCGGTTCCTGAAGTCGCGATAAAACACCTCGTTGGCCAGAACCTGGGCGATCTGCGGTCCAATGGCTTGCAGCTGGGCAAGCTGAACGGCCTTCGCCTCCACCGAGCCCTTGGCCGGCGTGCTATGGGCGGCGATGTTCTCCGCTTCCAGCGTCTTAATCTGCTTGCAGACCAGCAGCAGCCGCTCATGCTCGCGACGAATTTCATCGCGTAGTCGCGGCGGCAGAGCGCGCCCGTCGCCGGTGCGCAGCTTGTCGAGATCCGACAGGAAGCTCGGCTTCAACGGCCTGGCGTCGCGGATACCCTGGCCATGCAGCAGTCCTTTGATCCG
>NZ_JADPKQ010000092.1:0-28497 GCF_023074015.1 Bradyrhizobium sp. 142 | reverse complement strand
GACCCGCCGACAGGCGCTTCCAGTCGGACGGGCGCCGCGTCCGGGCGAGGTCCGCGGCCGTACCGGCGACCGGCGGTCGCTTGCCCCAGGATCGAAACACATGAGCGCTGCTGACCCCAAGCACGTAGCCTTTGCCTGCCCGACGTAGTTGCTGTTCGATGTCGCCAACACCGTAGACCGTATCACCGGCAACCCACTTGAATGGTACAGACGCGGCTATCGCACGTGCGATCATTCTCGTCGCAAGCTTTGGTTTGGTCGCAAAGCCGACATCGGCAGGCACGTAGGCGGCTTCCAGACGATCTGGATCGTCGGTCCATTCCTTCGGAAGATACAACGCGCGATCGATGAACGCATGACCATGACGCGAAACGTAGGTAGCGAAGACGCCGATCTGGCAGTTCGTAATCTTCCCTGCCGAACCAGTGTATTGCCGCGCCACTCCGCACGAGGCCTTACCCTGCTTGAGAAAGCCGGTCTCGTCGATCACCAGCACCGCATCGTCATCCGCCAAATGCTCGATGACATAGTCCCGGACGATGTCGCGCAGGGCATCAGCGTCCCAATCCCCGCGACCCAGGATCGCCTGCTGCCGCCATGGGCCGGGATCGCCAGCCGCCTCCGCGCGCATCCAACCGGTCTTGCGCTGCTCATCTCCGAGCAGACCTTCCAGGAACAGGCCTGCATTCGTCGCCACACGCTCTTGCGTGAACAACGGACGTATCCGCTGCTTGACCTCTCGAAGCGACGCCGCCCACAACGCAAGCGTCTCCTCAACCGACGCGGCCCGCGTCCACGACATTCGAATCATGGTTGCCCATGGATTCATAAGCCCGCAAACAAAGCAACTGTAATGCTAGTGTTCCTGGCACGGCCGTTGCTATTGAGAGGCAGCAACATCGAGTGAGGCTGTGCATTCAGACGTGTCAGACAGACGCTCTCTAACGCCGTGTGTCCATTTCCGAGAGAATAGGCGCGGGAGCAGCCGCGCTATCGTTGGCACTTGCCAGTGGGCTCATCAAGATCGCCGGTTGGGATCGGCCAGCCATGATAAGGGCGGTAAGAAGGGCCGGGAAAAGCATCTTTCCGCTCAAGAGCGGTCTGGGACCGCCAGAGCGGCAGCAGCGGCCTGAAAAAAAGGGCTGATCCCTCAATTTCAAACTGAGACACGGCGTTATCGCTCAACACCGTCAGCGTCCCTGGTGATCGGCGCCGCGAAATGGCGCTGGCGCGACACGGGCACAGTCATCGCACAAGGAAGCCGCTATTGGCGGCCGACTACCGCATCAGCACCGGACATTTTGCACAACGTAGCAGTCGGCGCTGAGGACAGGCATAAGCGAGAATCCGGTCAATGCCCAGAGCCGCACGCGCTGGGCAGCTTTCGGTAACCCGAAAACTGATCAGGTGAGCGCAGTCCGTGCTTCTGTCGGAAACCAAACGTGACAAATGTCAGTAGATCGCCAGCGTGTCTGCAAACGCGACGTTCGGCCGAAAAGTCGCGAGCGATTTCTCTAGTTCGCACTGGCGCAAAGTGGTGCGGCAAGAGGACGATTTCATGTATGGCCTTCGGCACGGCTACCCCTGATACAGGCATATCACGGTGCTCGGCGAGCGAGTGCCGGCATGCCGCAGAGCCTAACCATAGGCTTGCTGCGCTTAGCGTTCCTGGCACGGCCATTGCTATTGAGGGGCAGCAACACCGAGTGAAGCTGTGCATTCAGACGTGTAGACAGATGCTCTCTAAAGTCATGTGCCCATTTCCGAGAAAGCAGGCGCGGGAACAGCCGCGCTATCGTTGGCAGTCGGTTGATGGAGAGCAATATGAGGCCAGCTATCCGGCTTCCCAGCCCACCGCTTGCCGGACGCTGAAGCAGTTCGTCAAGACCGGCCTGCTGGCCGGATTTGTCCCGACGTCTCTCGCGACGTTGTTTTCACCACAAGATGGAGAGTTAGATGAATGCCCCGCTAGGCGTATCTGTAAGGCGCCAAACGACTGACGTAGATGCAATGCTAACCGAACTGCGACTATGCGAGCGCCCGCATGACGTGGAAGTAAGCGGCCTGCCCCTGCACGTCCTGCCTGGTGTTTTGTCACCACGCCTAAGTCACGGTCCCGACGCATTGATGTCGAAGTGGCACATCGAACCTGGCGCGACAGTACTCGATCTCGGATGCGGATCAGGCGTACTAGGGCTTGCAGCGCTCCGTGCCGGCGCAGGCTGTCTAGTGGCACTCGACATAAATCCGCAAGCCGTCCTCACGACGAAGATAAACATCGAGAGATTAGGTTACTCGGACAAAGCCGAGGCGCGCTATAGCGACACCTATTCTGGGCTGCATTCCGGAGAAAAATTTGACATCATTCTCTTTGCCGCCCCCTATTGGAATCGTAAAGCGAAAGACGACCTGGAGCGCTCTTGCTTCGATGAAGATCACAATGTCATGGCCTCGGCTCTCAAAGGTGCGCGCCGCCGCCTAAATGACAAGGGTGTGATGTATGTGCTCTTCTCTGATCAGGGAGATGTCGGGCGCGTCCTGAATTTGATTAATAAGAGTAAGCTGCGCGTCCGAAATATGCATATTTTCCGCCCCTCGATTCCAGAGGGGCACATCCGGATTATTTGGGAACTCACGGTGCAATGAAAGCTCTTGGCTCTCGAGCAGCGTTCTGGCCGAGCATGGGCCCCTAAAGAAGGCCGAGGCACTGCACCGCTCGCTTTTCAAAAATCATAATGCTCGCGGCAGTTTCCCGGCCGACGAGGCGCGCTCAACGTTTCTCTCGCCGTGACCAACCGCGGATCACCGAACCTGTGAAAAGCCCGTTCTGGCGCACCTTCACGTAGGAGGCTATCGATCCACGGTTATCACCGGCGCAGCATCGCGGAGCTCGCACTCACCCTCACCGAAGTTTCGATAAAGACGCGCGCCAAGTAATCCGGAAAGGCTGGGCTCGTCCGTTGCCGCGTACTCAGCATTCAGGAGGACTGCGTCTCTGGTCCATACGGATCGCAGCCTACGTAATGATACGGAGGTCAGCCGTCGCACTTCCTTGATCTTGGAAATGCATCCTCATCTACATGACACCATACAGACCAATCTACGATCCACAACTCTGGCGAGCTCGTGCGCAAGCAACGCGAATCAAAGCGGATTCGCTCGGACCCGGCCAACCCAGGGACAGGCTCCTGAAAGTCGCCGATGAATACGATAAGCTAGCCCAACACGCAGAAAGGGGCGGCGCGCCCAGAACCGACCAAGAGTCAGATTCGTGAACGATTTCTGACCGTTATCCGTTTTCTTGACTAAATGCTCGAGCGGCTCGCTCCGAGCCACGACGAATGTCTCGGCCGATCCCTGGCCAATTGGTTCGGATGGCGGTGGTTCTTCGCCCGCGGATGCCGCGGTCCTCAGCAGAATCAACCGCATCATGCGCGTTGCCGATTCCTTGGGTACGTGCCCACCGGCGCTAATTCCACGGAACGCACACACTTTCGCCGATAACTAATCTCAAAAAGTTGAGCCAACATCAGAAGAGGCAATCAATATTGATTCAAGCGGAAGAAAGCGTGGTCCACCACATGCTCTCATCAATGACAATCAATGCGCTACAGAATCGCGTCGCTCCTACCCAGGAACAGGTGAGGCATCATTTGAAGCTTGCGTACGAAAGAGCGGGGCTCATCCCTACGCTGGCATCTACGATTCGGGTATTGGAGCGTATCTCACGTGAGATCAATCAGGCTGAGACGGTGTTGGAGTTCATCGGCCGAGGCGAGGGGCAACCGCACTGAGTTGGCGAATGAAGCTCCTCGCGCTCCTGGCTATCACGCGATCATAATGACCGAAGGAATCAGGAGGTCAGGTTGAGCTCGACGTCTGACGAGACCATCCCATCATTGATCTCTGCAGCGATGCACAATCATTGTGCCTTATGCCACCGCCCGCTTTCTGAAGGACCTAGGGAGCCGTCGCGAGCGTGGCATCCCTCGGGCGCTAGGCGGCACACGATCGGAACGCGACTTCGACCAGATGCTTTTCCGTGTTCGACTAGCAAATCATAGGAGGCGAGGGAGCGCCTCGCTGTTCTTGATCGGCTTCGAACACTTTGCCATGTTTGCTCACCGACCAAATAAGCGCTGCAGGTGATTTAGAGGTGCAGAGGTGAAGGGGGATGTTGTCCGTAGACATGCCAATCGTCGATTGGCACAACCATAGGCCGAGACCTCACATTCCTGTCCTGCGCTCTAGCCCCCTAAACATTGATGTGGTGCCACACGCATATTGCGAGTAGTGGAGCTTGCGGAGCGTGAAGCGAATTTCGAACTCAATAGGATATCAGGCTAGAACGCGGCCAGGTTTGGAAGTGGTCAAGGGCCATTTGTGCGCGGCCGCCTTGGGCCACCTGCGGCTGCGCCCGGGTGGCGCGGCGAGAGCGGCCTTGTACGGTAGAGCGCTGGCAACTCCGCCATAAGTTGCCTCAGCCATCGGTGGGCGGCGGAATGATGGGTCGATGACGATTGCTGCTGTTGGGAGGTCCTGAATTGTCCGTTGGCTACCCTGGCGACGCCCGGATCCCAACTGAGCCCACGCGAACCGCCTTGCCTCGCGTTGCTTGCGAGTGCGAACAGATTCACGCAGTGGGATTGCGTCGTCAATCCAGCCCGCTGATGTATTGTTGCCGGAGGCCTATGCGAATCTCTCCTGCGTGAAGCCTTTGCGCTTCCGCAGCTTTCGGAATTCCCGTCCAGCAAATTACAATGTTTTCAGCGAACTCATGCGAGCAGAGCGCTATTTCTTCTTGTGATGTGGACGAATCGGCTTGCGACCTTTGCGCAATGTCTTATGGGAGGTTGCTCCTTTGGGCGGTTGGAGAAAGAACTCAGATAAATGGACGCCAAGCGATTTAGCGATCCGATCGAGCAGATCGATTGTTGGATTCGCATCTTGCCTCTCAACAGCGCCCATGTATGAGCGGTCAATGTCCGCATCGTAAGCCAATTGCTCCTGCGGAATACCGAGATCCACGCGGATCCGCCGCACATTCCAGGCCACAAGCGCACGAGCTTTCATGCGCTAAAGCAGCCATTCGGTAGGCCATCAAACCACTGGCTATAACCGGTCTATTGTTTCAAGTTTCGCAAAAGATAGCGAACTCGCCGCGTGAGCTTACATGAAAGAGCCGGCGTTAGACCCAGATGCCGGGCACGCCGCGCCGAATGAGTTGGTGCTGACTTTCTATGACGACCAGCATCTGGACGTATTGGCGACTCCTCGATGCGCAGGCCGATGGCACCAACTGGGAAGAAGTTGCCCGGATTCGTACGTCGGGGCGATCCGGAAAGCGCCTGCAAGGAAGTGGGATTCCGGGCGGCGATCCGCGTCGACCAGAGCAGCGAGGTCGTGTCGCGCGGTTTTGACCTTGACCTGTGGCCTAGCAGCGCGGCGTCACGCTGGTTTTTCATCGGTGGTCAGCGCACTGAGCTGTGGGCATCACGCGCTCTCTGGCCTGACGGAGCATGTCGCCACCTCTGGGCGGGCAAAAACGTGGCCACGTCAGACACCGCGGTGCGCTGGACCGAATAAAGATACGGAACGCATTGCGAGCCACGAGGGTCCGATAGTGCTGCCAGTTCTCACGCAATACATCGCAAAAAGAAGCGCATTCAATCGCATTATTTGATGTTGCCGTCGGATCCATACTGCCCACGCTTGCAACTATTCGCCAGCGTCAAAGTTCTGCTCCACACTGTCGACTCAAATGCAGGTCTCACCATCAGAAGCTTGTGCATCGATGCTGCCGTTACGTTTCGAAGTAAGGATGCGAAAGAACGAAGGTCACAGCATCAGCGCAAGGTCGCGCAACTTGACGGTGCGGCCAATGCGTTCAAATGAATCGAACGAGAGCTCGTGTTAGAAAAGGATACCAACTGGCGGCAGTAGATTGAAATACTCAACTATTGCGTTCAGGTGATCGTCACAGCTACACGTTGTCCTATAACGAGCTACGCTTTCGTTGGCTGCGGAATCCAAGGACACTGTTAGTTATCATGCAATTTGCGATGCAATTGGGAAGCACGGCCTCGCGCACGCAGTTGGTCATCGTCTCTCGCGCGGCATGTGCGTCCCGCAGACTGTTGCTGCGGGCCCTTGAGTGGAAATCCGAACGGAGCGCGCCGCTGCGGAGCCAGATCAGCACCACAATCAGGATCATTCTAGCTTCACCTGATGCCGTCCACCGTGCCAAGCGGCCGAGTATTGGCCAGCACAATGCCCAAAGTCTTGCCTTTAAGGTTGCTGTCTCGAAGCGCGGTAGCTCGCGGCCCTTCTTCCGGCGCACTCTGGCCAAGCCTCCGCCCGGGGGCGAGGTCAGTAGCCGAACAGCGTGATCAACATCAATTTGTCATTGAAGGCGTTGCCGGCAGCTTCGAGGTCGCCGCAGTTCGGAGTATCTATGTCTTCCGTCATCCGCACGCTTCATCTTGGCCTCAATCTTCACGGCGCGGGCGGTCACTCCGCAGCGTGGCGTTGGCCGGGCACCAACCCAAGCGCCTTCTTCGACATCGGGCATTACGTTCGTGCTGCGAAGATTGCCGAGCGTGGCCTGTTGGATGCGGTGTTTTTAGCGGATACCCCCGCGGTGCCCTTCGACATCACTCGGCAGCCGCCACTCAATGGGCTTGAGCCTACGCTTGTGCTTTCCGTAATCGCGCGCGAGACAACGCGCATCGGGCTGATCGCGACGGCGTCGACGACCTACAATGAGCCATACAATCTGGCGCGCCGTTTCCAGTCGCTCGATGTCATTAGTGGCGGCCGAGCGGCCTGGAATGCGGTTACGACATCCAGCCCAGCGACGGTAGCAAACTTTGGTGGTCGCCAGATCGGACGCGAAGAGCGCTACAAGCGCGCCGAGGAGTTCGTTGAAGCCGTCCGTGCTCTCTGGCTGAGCTGGGGGGATGAGACCATCATTGCTGATCAGGCATCTGGAGTTTACGCCAATAACGATCATTTCCGGCTGCTCGATCCCAACAAGAATGCGTTCGCAATCCGAGGCCCGCTCACCCATCCTGGCTCGCGCCAAGGCTATCCCGTCATCGTGCAGGCTGGAGGTTCGGATCCTGGCGTGCGCCTCGCCGCGCGCAGCGCCGATGTCGTTTTTTCCGCAGCCGGCGACTTGACGACGGCTATTCGGGAATCCGAGCGCGTGCGTGCGCTCTCGCGACAATTTGGCCGCGTTGCAACTCCACTCATCCTTCCCGGTCTTGTCACCTTCATCGGCGACACCCAACAAGAGGCACAGCGCCGAAAGAAGGAAATTGACGCGCTGCTTGATCTGAAGCGCGCCATGATCGCTCTCGCACGGGACATGGAAGTGCCGGTCGAGAAACTCAGCCTCGACCAGCCCATTCCCGAAAAACTCTTGCCCGACCCGCAGAATGTACCCTTTTCGGTCGGTCATCACCGCACGATCGAAGCTCTGGCACGCGAAGGCCGCACGGTCCGCGAGATCATCGGCAGCGTTCAAGCCTTTGGTCATCGCTTGGTCGTGGGCGCACCCGAGCAGATTGCCGATTCGATCGAGTCATGGTTCCGCGCTGGCGCAGTTGATGGCTTCAACATCATTCCAGACGTACTGGAAGACGGCGCGGCGTCCTTTGTCGACCATGTCGTGCCGATTCTACAGAGCCGCGGGCTGTTCCGCACTGAATACCAGGGTGAGACGCTGCGCGAGCATCTTGGAATCCCTCATCACGGCGTTCCTGCGGACGAGTTGGCGACTCCGTCGTCCGTGTGACGCTGTTTGTCCGTATTCACTGGAGTTTTGAATATGTCTGTTATCGCACGCACGAGGATTGGGCGTCTCGCCATCCAACCGAACGGTCGAAAAAGGCAAAAGGCGACGGCTATGCTGTTCGCGCTCTCAAGCCTGTCGCAGATCGCGATTATGGCGAGCGGCTGTGCCCAGGACGCTTCAGACGGCAGCTTAAAGCGAGGAGGTGTTATCCGTTATGGGCATTTCCAAGAGCCGCCATGCCTGTTCGGAGGATGGGTGCAGCAATGGTACCTTCAACGGCAGTATAGCGACAATCTGGTCGCTCGGAGTGAAAATGGAAAGATTGTGCCCTGGCTGGCTACGTCGTGGACAATCTCCGACGATAAGAAAGTATACACGTTTGAGATCAAGCCAGATGTGAAGTTTACCGACGGGACGCCCCTCGATGCACGAGCCGTTGCCGAGAACATCAACGGATGGCTCGGCAATGATCCGGATCGTCGCAACCCTACTGCCGCTCCTTACCTTGAAGACAGCTTTGAATCGGCGACAGCAATTGCGCCGCTCACGTTGCGGATAACGCTGAAGACACCGTTTCAGCCGTTGCTCAACGTTCTCGCACAGTCCTCCCAAGGCATTTTGTCGCCAACTGCGCTCAAGCGCGGACTTGCTGTGAACTGCAACAGCCCGGTGGGATCAGGTCCGTTCATCGTTGAGAAGTGGAATCACGGGCAAAACGTTGTGTTCCGCCGCAACCCCCATTACAATTCGGCGCCAGGTAACGCGAAGCACGAGGGGCCGGCTTACGTTGATGGCATCGACTGGCGGTTTCTTTCGGATCAGACGGTTCGTTATGGCTCGCTGCTTACGGGCGAATCTGACGTCGTCTATGATATTCCGGCGGTTGCCTGGAAGGACGCCAATTCCCGCTTCACCGTCTTGCGGCATATTACGGGCGGCACCCCTTTACGCTTGGCGTTGTATACGGCACGGCCGCCGTTTGACGATGTGCTCGTCCGGCAGGCTTTTGCACACTCTGCTGACCGAAGAGCCGCTGTTGAATTGTCCTTCCTGGGCGCTTTGCCATTCGAGGCCAATGGTGCGCTGAGTCAGAGTTCGCCGGAATATATCAGCGGGCTCGGGCGGTCCTATGCGTATGATGTTGGAAAGGCCAATCAACTCCTGGATCAGGCGGGTTGGACTGAGCACAATAATGCCGGCATTCGCCTTAAGAATGGCAAGCCCCTCGTCGTGCGTATCTCCTATTCAAGTGCGTTTCTGAAGCCCGATGGCGAGCAGGCATTGCAGGTCATCCAGCAGCAGGCAAAAGCTGCCGGATTCGACGTGCGGCTTCAGCCGACAAACCAGGCGGATTTCTTTGCCGGGAAGAATCTTGGACCGAACGACTACGAGGTTGTGCTCCTCTATTGGGTTGCACCCGGCGCAGAGGTCTTCCGCATTTCTTGGAAGCCTTACAAGAACGGCGAGCGTAATCGGTTCAATCCGTCACGCTACCAGGATGAGGCGCTATGGGATGTCATCCGGAAAGCAGAACAGGAATTCAACGATGGCGGGCGGACTGCTCTCTATCAGCAGGCGGAACGCAAAATAGTAGAGAAAGCCGCCGTACTTGGCTTCACAGTGCTGGATGTCACCTTGGCGACCAGCCCAAAGTTGAAAGATGTCTGGCTGGACCGTGGGTCGGTCGGTGAACCGGTCTTTTATGATGCTCATTTCTCCGACAAGAAATGATGCCCGTCAGTATCGCAGCTCATAAGTGGATAGGCTGGCTCGCGGGCCGGCTCGTGTCCGCTGCGTCCGTCGTGTGGCTTGCTGCGACTTTCACGTTCCTTGTTCAGTGCCTGCTGCCCGGCGATCGCGCCCAGATCATCATCAACATGACGAGCGGCAACGTTGGACAGGCCCCTGCCGGAGAGATTGCGGCGGTCAACGCAAAATACGGCTTTGATCAGCCAATTGTTCTTCAATACGCGAAATACATCTGGGGTATCCTGCACGGAGATCTTGGCCAGTCTTACCAGCAGCATCGGCCCGTCGTTGATATCATCGCAGAACAGGTTGGCCCTACAATTATTCTGGCGCTTGCGGCGCTGATTGCGGCATGGGTCATCGCCATCCTGACAACGATCCTCATCGCCGGCAGAGACAACATGTGGTCGACATTGCTCAGCGGAATGCAGGTGTTCTTGGCAACTGTGCCGCCCTACTGGCTGGCTACAATTCTGCTCGTTGTCTTTGCGGTACAGCTTCGCATTTTCCCGGTCATCGGAGGGAATTCCCCGATCGGTCTCGTTCTTCCAACGACTGCGTTGGCGCTGGAATTGTCGGGAGTTTTGGGACAAATCGTTCGCAGCGAATTCACGCGTGTCCTCGAACAGCCATTTGTCATGTCCTCTCGGGCGCGAGGTATGGGTGAGCTCGGCGTCAGGCTTCGCCATGTCCTGCGTCATGCAGCGTTGCCCGGTATTACTTTGTCAGGTTGGGCTATCGGAAAGCTTCTTTCCGGTGCGATCCTAATTGAGGCGGTTTTTGCGCGTCAAGGCCTTGGCGGAGTCCTTGTCGCTGCGACGTCCTCTCGGGACGTTCCAGTCGTCTCGGGGGCTATTTTGATCTCCGCCGGCCTGTTCGCCATCACCAGTATGGTCGTCGATCTCACCTACCGGATCGTCGATCCAAGGATCAAAACGACATGAGCAGGGTCGGCGACTTGAGCATGTCTTCGCAGCTAGGAGAGGCACCGCAGATCGTTCGTCATGCTCCCCTACGAGTTTACGTCGCTCTGATCATCATTGGATTCTTTGTAGTCGCAGCAACCGCGCCGGGTCTGCTGCAGACGCACGACCCGCTCGCTATTGATTTGACGGCACCATTGCAAGCTCCCTCGTTAGCGCACTGGTTCGGAACGGACCAATCGGGCAGGGACCTCTATTCCAGAATTGTCGAGGGAGCAGGACAGTCTCTCACGATCGGCTTTGGCGCAACCGCGCTGAGCATCGTTGTTGCGCTGGTTTTCGGCCTAGTCGCTGGACTTTTGGGCGGCGCGCTTGACAATGTTCTCAGCCGGCTGTTGGACGTGCTGTTCGCACTTCCCACGCTTTTCCTCGCGCTTCTGTTCGTGAGCGTATTCGAGCCGTCAGTGCTGACCGAGGTCATAGCGGTCGGAATCGGCACAGCACCAGGCTATGCTCGCATGATCAGAGGCCAGGTTCTCTCGATAAAAGGGGCGGCCTATGTGGAGGCTGCCAAGGCACTCGGTCATGCTTATTCGCGTATCCTGTGGAGGCATATCATTCCCAACGCGATGAGCCCGCTCACTGCGATGATGACGCTTGGTGTCGGGCAAGCCATCATCTGGGCCGCAGCTCTTGCGTTTCTCGGTCTCGGCGTTGCTCCCCCGGCGCCCGAGTGGGGCGCGCTGCTGAATGCTGGGCGCAACTATGTGATCTATGCATGGTGGCTTGAAATCATGCCTGGCGTTGCCGTTGTGCTTTTTGCTCTCAGCCTGACCGTCCTCGGACGCTATTTCCAGGATCGGTTAGAAGGAAAGATCTGAAATGCTCCACGTTCCTCCTCGGCAGGTCCCCCCGCAGGCGGATCTCCTTACTGTCGATAGGCTCTGTGTTTCATTCGGGCGGGATCTTCCTGAGGGAACGGCCGTGCGCGGTGTCTCTTTCTCTCTCCAGGCTGGCCGCTGCCTGGCAATCATCGGCGGGTCCGGCTCCGGCAAGAGCGTGGCCTCGCGCGCCATTGTCGGTCTTGCTGGCCGCCGAGCTCATGTCCATGCGCGTCAACTGAACTTCGCGGGCACCGATCTCATGAATCTTGATGACCGCAGCTGGCGGCGCGTCCGTGGCAAGGAGATCGGCTTCGTTCTGCAGGATGCGCTCGTGGCGCTCGACCCGCTCCGCCCTGTGGGCAAGGAAATCGGCGAAGCATTGCTTCTCCATCATGCAGTTGCTTCAGGAGAGGAACTCAAAAGGCGTGTCGTCGCACTCCTTGAGCTCGTCGGGGTGCCTGAAGCCGAGGTGAAGGCCCGGCAACTGCCGCATCAACTATCCGGTGGCCAGCGTCAACGCGCGCTCATCGCTGCCGCGCTGGCGCTAGATCCGCGTATCCTGATCGCCGACGAGCCGACCACGGCTCTCGACGTCACCGTGCAGGCACAGGTGCTGGGACTGCTGGAAGAGACCAAGGTTCGGGGCAAGGCGCTCATCTTGATCAGCCATGATCTGGCGGTGGTCTCCCGGATAGCTGACGAGGTCTTAGTCATGCATGAAGGCGAGGTCGTCGAGCGCGGATCGGCAGACCAGGTTTTCCAGGACCCGCAGCACGCCTATACGCGCCAGCTTCTGGATGCCGTGCCCTCTGCTCGCCCGCGAGGCTCTCGTCTGTCACTATTGCCCGCTGCACGGCCGCCGCAGCCGCAGTCACGCTCCCTGGAGCAATTACCAGCGCGATTACCCTCGACGTTCCCTTCCATCGTGCTCAGCGCGGCAAATCTTGTGAAGCGGTTCAAAGGACCAGACGGCGTACTGCGGACGGTCGTCGACGATGTCTCCTTTGAGCTGCGATCTGGCGAGACTCTGGGCGTCGTCGGCGAGTCCGGATCTGGCAAGTCGACGATGGCACGAATGGCGCTGGCGCTCGACCTGCCCGATGATGGGGCCGTTCTGTTTCAAGGTCAGGCCTGGACCACGCTCGCCGAACGCGAGCGCAGAGCGCGGCGCCGGGCTATCTCCGTCATTTACCAGGATCCCCTCAGTTCCTTTGATCCTCGCTGGACTGTGGGACGCATCATATCCGATAGCCTCACCAGTGACTTGTTGACCAGAGGCGAGCGCGATCAGCGCGTTGTCCAGCTCCTTGACCTGGTCGGACTATCACGAGCCTTCCTGGATCGCCGACCGCTCGAACTCTCGGGCGGTCAGCGCCAGCGCGTTGCGATCGCCCGCGCGATCGCTCCGAGGCCCGCCGTGATCGTCTGCGATGAACCGGTCTCAGCGCTCGACGTCTTAATCCAGGCACAGGTGCTGGACCTGCTGGCCGATCTGAAGGCGCATCTTAACGTGAGCTACATCTTCATTTCGCATGATCTCGGTGTGGTCCGCCATCTCAGCGATCGCGTCATGGTCATGCGGCAAGGGCGCGTCGTTGAGACCGGCACCAGGGACGAGATATTCCTCAATCCGCGTACCGACTACACCAAGGGCTTGATCGCCGCAGTTCCAAGTCTTGCGCGCGGCGGGGCGGCCAATCGTTCAGTCAGCCGCCTCTAAGAAGACGCCACGGGCCACGGCCTTTGTCGATTGAAAACGCGTAGAAGCCACATCCTCGTCAGCAAGCGAGGCCTTTGTCATTGCGTCCAGCGTTTACTGCCATTCGAGTCGAGAGTTCAGTCTAACCAATTTGCGGCGCTGGTGAGCTCGGAGGGGGTTGTCATATCGGCGTCCGTCTATTGGGATTCCTGCGGTGCAGAAATTGCGGGATGTCTGCGGGCTGGCTCGTCTTTGATGCGAAGGTTCCCCGCTGACCATGTCTTCGGGCCCGCCGGCGTGCTGCGGCTCCGCCGCGTGCATCTGGGGCCGCTGCCGCGTGCCATGTGATGAAACCAGTCGGAAAGCCGGATGCCGGAAATCGGCACGTCCGGCGACTGTGGGATTTGCGACATGTTGTCGGAGGAGGACACGCCCGCTAAAGCAAATAGCCATTACAAATCAAGCTATCGCAGTTGGCACGAGCCTTGAAAAGGAGCTGTCATCCAGCATGGCATGCTCAAGGAACGTAGTGATGGCTCATAAGATCATAGCCTCTCAGTTCACGTATGCGTCGCGTGCGATTGCGACTCCCGAACGCCACTGTCCGACTCAGTGCGCGCTCGCGCACGCTTTCGCCAAGGTGATCGACCAAGCCTCGATTGCGGTCCACGCCCGCACCTATCGCGGTGCCGATGACCGACCATTCTGCCAGCCACCTGCCGCGTCTTCTTTGCGCTTAAAATGCGCCAAAAAGTCGATGCGCTGGCGGAGGCGCTGATCAAGCCGCGCATCAGCGGGCGAGCAGTCGCCAAACCACAGGCTTAACGGTAAGCCCAGGCCGATGCGCGCCTCCTCTGTGAGGCGAAGCCGCCCAGGCGGACTGATTCCGCATCGGCAGGCCATCGCGACTTCAGGGCGAAAAGAGCATCATCTCGGCGGAACAAGAGTCGTTTGCGGCCGGGGCAAACCGAGTAGCTAGATTTCCATGGACAAAATAATCGAAGCAAAACCAGTATCAGTTTTGCGGCAGGGGGGCACGAGACGGGCGGCTGGCCAACACCTCACGATCGAGCTCAGCGAAACCGTGAAGCTCGCGTGGCCGATGGTGTTGACCCAGCTTGCGCAGGTCGCGATGATGACAACGGATCTTGCCTTTATCGGCCACATCGGGCCTCAGGCACTCGCCGCGGCCGCCCTGGCGGTCACGCTCTATCTCGTCAGCTTCACCTTTGGCGCGGGCCTGCTCGCGCCGATCGCACCGTTGGCCGCGCAGGCCTATGGGGCGGGGAATCTTGCTATGGTACAGCGCGCACTGCGCACGGGGCTATGGGCGGCGCTGTTACTATCGTTCCCGATCATAGCGTTTGCGTTTTGCGGAGAGCAAATACTGCTCGCTTTCGGTCAGGCCCCAGACGCGGCGCGGCTCGCCCAGCAATATCTGTTCGGACTGGTCTTTGGCGTGGTGCCGGCGCTATGGCTGCAGGCCATCCGTAATTTCATGGGCGCGGTCAACCGGCCGGAGCCGATCTTGTGGATCACGCTGGCGGCAATCCCCCTCAACGCCGTGCTCGTGTATCTGCTGGTCTATGGCAAGTTCGGGCTGCCGCGGCTTGAGCTGTTCGGGGCGGCGCTTGCGAGCACGCTGGTGAACTGTGCGATGTTCCTGGCCGGTTTGTGGTTTGCCACAATGCGTCGTCCTTTCCGTGACTACCACGTGCTTGCAGATCTCTGGCAATTCGATTGGCCCTTCTTGCGCCAGCTGATCGTGATCGGGACTCCGATCTCAATCGCCTCCCTGATGCAGTACGGAGTTTTGTCGGCTGCCGCGCTCCTGGCGGGCCTGATCAGCACCAGTGCACTCGCTGCTCATCAGATTGCGCTTCAGATCACCGTGATTACATCCATGATCGCTTTCGGCATCAGCATGGCGGCGGCCGTGCGCGTTGGCCATGCAGTCGGCCGCAACGACGGTCCCGGCATCAAGCGGGCAGGCCTGGTCGCGATGCTGCTCGGTACCGTAATCGCTGCTTTGCTGACAGTTGCGGTGATCGTCGCGCGTTTTGAGATCGCCGAGCTGTTTTTAGACAAATCGGTCGGAGATGCCGACGCAACGATCGGACTGACTGCAGAGCTCCTTATGGTCGCCGCGAGCCTTTTTGTCACTGATGCCGCGCCGAGCATTGCGGCGGGCGGTCTGCGCGGCCTGAAGGACACTCGGGTGCCGCTTCTGTTCGTCGGCATTGCCTATTGGCTGATCGGCTTCTCACTTGGCTACGTGCTTGGTTTGAAGATCGGGCTTGGTGCGACTGGCATTTGGATTGGCTTGTCAATCGGGACGACCATCTATGCGGGGCTCCTCGTCCTGCGTTTCCAACTGCTGGCGAGCAGGCGTGCTCTCAGAGCCGTCACTTGATTGCGTAATGACGGTTCTTGGCGAGCGGGAATCCAGGAATGCGAGGCGACTTCACGGGTCCCTCCGCCTTCAAAGAGGCAAGGCGTCCGATTGGAAACAAGATGACAGACCGCGCAGTCACCAGCAGTTGCGTGCCTTTTGCAAAGGCACATCAAAACCAATTTGCCGGCCCAGTTTGACATCCATCTCGTCGTTGCCGACCGCGCCACCACAAGCATCCAAGGAGCTGGCTCGCCCGAAGTCCGCGCTGGCACATTCTCTTCTGCCCTATCCTTCCTGCCTCGACCAGGTCGAGCGCTTCTTCAGGCTCATCACCCGTCACGCCCATCCGGCACCGCCGACCTCAAAAAAATGCGACGGCCTACCGGCGCCTGCAATGCAATTGCACGCCCCTGCATGTGAACTCCTGACCCGAACTCCGCCCCGGAACCTCGTGCGACGTTGTCCGCGAATTTCCGGAACGGAGCTGCGTCGCCGGGACGAAAACTGAGGACGCAGGGGCGGCGAATTGTGGCTCAATACGACATCTGGAGAATGCGCCTACGTGCATTGAAGGCAACCGTCACTCGACGGTCACGGAAAGGGACATCGCACTTGTGGTCGAAGCGATAGAGAACAAGCAGGACCCGCCGTTACGAGCGTTGTGAACCATTGTCCGGTTTGTGACAGGACGCGCTCCTTGTCAGTTGCCAGCCCAGATGGCTTCTGCCGAGCGCCGTTTCTAGACAATGATTCAATGTCTATCAGGATAGATGAGGGATGGCACAGACGTTGCTATTGAAGTGCATCGTGAGGCCGACTGTTAGAATCACGAACTCGGGTTAGCCGAAGTTGCGGCGTTTTTCGCTCGACTGTCGACGGACTGATTAAGTATCCCAAGGGTGAGGTCCTGGGAGATCAACTCCGTCTGCTAACTTGCTCAGGCTTTTCGTGCGTGTCGGTTCGTGATGGCACAATTCAAGAGGCCCGGTCAAGTAAGTTAGATCCTGATGAGGGATGATGCTTAAGTCGCAGAAAGAAATCCCAAGAGGCGCTCGCGGCAAACCTTGGCTACCTGAAACAGACGGGCCATGCAAAAGGCGGCAAACGAGACTAAGAAAGTGCGCTCGTCATCGAGAATGGAAACTGTCGACAATGACGCAAGCCATCGATACCAATAGCCACTTCGGCGTGCATGAGGAGCTAAGTATCCGTGCAGCGACGATAAGCCAGTCCTCGGCAGATGGTGACTTTGTCCGCTACTGGAGCCGAAACAGTGATCGGGCGTCTGCGTTGGCTGCGGTGGAACGGCGAACCGAGGACGCGATCAAGAAGACCGGCATCGGCCTGCGGCTATCTTCCGAGAACTTCACCGGTCACGATCTATCCGGATTTCCGTTGCGGCGATGCATCCTCAATCGTGCGCAACTCCACGGAGCGAAGCTCGATGGGGCCGATCTGTCGGAGGCCAACCTTGTTTGCCCCGGATTAGAGCGCGCAAGCTTCCGCGGAGCCAAGCTCGACTTTGCGTATATGCATGCTATTGCCGCGCAGGTCTGCAATTTCGATGATGCAAGTTTGCGCAATCTCATCGATGCAACCGGTAGCCTATTCCACGGGTGCAGCATGCGAAGGACCCGTTTCGACAACGCAGTCCTAAGTGGCGTCCTCTTCTATCAATGTGACGCGAGCCAGGCTGTCTTTGATGGCGCCGAACTGCAAGGATCGACCATCAATGAATGCTACCTGCCTTGCTCGTCCTTCCATTTTGCCAAGCTAAACCAAGTTACGATGACGAAGGCGCATCTGACCGGCAGCTCGCTCTCGCAGTCAAGGGGCGAGTTTCTATCAATCGTCCGCCCCACTTCGATCGATCAGCTAGTGCTAGAAGACGCTCATCTTCCCTATCTCAGGCTTTCAAAGGCGAGCGGTCGCATTCTGGCCAAAGCGCTGAGCGCCCCCTTTGCGGATTTCAGCCTCTCAAATCTTGCGAAGGCGGACCTCGAGGAGGCAGATCTATCGGAGGCGCGACTTCTGTCGGTAAACCTCGCCAATGCCAACCTCGTCGGCGCGGTGTTGAACGGAGTATCAGTGCGTTCTTGCCAGCTCGATGGAGCTGATCTATCTCGCGCATCAGGGGAAGCCATTTCGATCTTCGAGAGCACGATGCGATCCGCGCAGTTGCGCGGCTTCCGCGCGCGCTGCGCGTTTATACGGGACTGCGATATAGACGATTCAGATTTTTCGCAGGCGTACCTATATCGCTCAATGATTACCGGTGATCCTCCGCAGTCGATGGCTTTGAACCGCGCCAATTTCGAGGGAGCCAACCTTGTTCAGTCATATATTGCGGCAGGAATGACTGGCAGCAACCTGGAAGCAGCCCGTACGGCATACGTTCGAATGAATCAATCCTCGCTCTGCAAGACTAACTTGAGTGGAATGTCACCTTTCCAGGCAAGCTTTGTAAAAACAGACTTCTCGGATGCAATGATAACGACGTTTGAACCGCCGTTCTTTGCAGACAGATGTCCTGGGCTCCAGGCTGCTTTGAAGGACGTGGAAGATCAGAAATCCGAACCTTCAGAGTATCTGGCTGAGTTCTCATCGCTAATGAGGCGCGGTCGAGAAGGATCGACCTGATTGGGCTAAAGGACGCATGACGATCTGGGGCGCCTGTCATCACAGAGAAGGAAAATGGAGAAGCGGGATGCGTTCCCGTTGTGGCCGGACTCCAGGCGCTCATGAGCGCTCATTCGCCACGCGGTCAATGTGGCCGGTAGCGCTCGCCATGCGTCATGTCTGATCGAGCAGCAGGGCTGCTGGGCAATCAACAAGACGGAGTAGGAAACATGCATCTAGCGTCTCTTTCAGCTGGCAAGACCTTCATTGCGGACGTAGCAAGAAGAGGTCAAACTATCGGCACAGTACACACTTTAGGAGCGTTGCATCTCGGCCACGCGGAGTTAATCAGAAGGGCCGCAGCCGAGAACGATGTGGCCATTGTCACAGTCTATCCGAACAAGATTCAGCTTAGCCCAGGTCCTGAGTACGAGTTCAATTTGGAGGATGACATTGCGCTTGCGCTGGGAGCGGGCGCTTCTGCCGTCATTTCAACGACCGACGCGGAGATGTTTCCGCCAGGATATCGCACCTTTGTGTCTCAAGGGGATTATCCGCTGCGTGCGAGCGGGCCTCATGGGCTCCTCAAGGAAGGTATCACCGGATGCATCCGCTGGATTTGTTTTGCGCGACCAACTCGCAGCTATTTCGGTTTAAAGGATATTGGACAGGCTCTTCTCGTAAAGCGAGCGGTCGCGGACCTGCTTCTTGATTGCGAGATACGATTTGTGCCGACAGTACGATACAAGAACGGAGTGCCTATTTCGTCGCGTTTGCGACACTTCAATCATTCTGAGCTGGACGAGCTTTCGTCTCTCTTCATGGCGCTGGACCACTTGAGAAAAGGGGCCGCGCGGGGAGTATCTTGCGCCAAAGACCTGATAGCGTCGGCAAAACCGATGATCAAATTCAAGCGGTTTGAATTGGAATCTCTTCGCATTGTTGGCGCGGACAGCTTTGAAGATCAGAAGCAGATCGAACTTCCCTTTGTAATCAGTGGAGTCGCCCTCGGCCGCGGCCTCAGAGTGCCTGACAATATCTTTGTACCGGATCAAGATACACTTTTGCATGGTCCTGCCGATATATGGATCGATCTGCCCGAAAGGTGGGAGTCTGGCGACCGCGCACAGGCGCGGGCTTGAAGAGATCAGTGGCAGTTCGCGCATTGGTCGCTCAATGGGTAGGCGGCTCGAATCTCATCTTCAACCTGCTGCCTGTCTCTGGCGAGTTGCTCTCGCTCCAGCCGAAGCTCTTCGGCTTTGCGCGACACCTCGGACTTAATTGCCAATTGGTCCTCGAAACGCTTACGAGTCTCCGGGAGGAGAGGAGCCGCAAGCGGCTCTGTGAGCCGAACGATGGTCCCGCCATCCATTGATCCCGTTGAGCGCAGGCCCGGTTGGCGGACTACGTTGACGTTGATCGTGCTGTTCGCGCACACTTACACGGCGACCTCATGACCGAGCAGGTCGTTGACCTATACAGATTGGGGAATTACAGCTTTAGGCAGACTGTCCCCGTTGTAAGTCTCCAGTGAAACAGAGCTGGTCCCCATTGTTTCCGCGTCGATAGATCGACCTCTGCCGGGTTTGGACTGCCATGCGGAATGGCAGCGGGGTAAAGTAGGCTTGATCCGGCGTGCTGCCGCCATGACCCGAATGGGGACGCCTACGTTATGGAAGTTCAGATATCGGCCGATCGAGCTGCGCGCCTGGCTGACGCTGTCAGGTGCACCTCCTCGTATTTGACGGTGCGCCAGAGCCGTTCGACAAACACGTCGTGCCGCCATGCGCCCTTGCCATCCATGCTGATCGCGATGCCGTTGTCGGCGAGCACGCCGGTAGAATCTTGTCCAGTGAACTGATAGCCCTGATCCGTGTTGAAGATGTCCGGCTTGCCGGGACGAGCCAAGGCATACGCCAGCGTTCGACGCAGAAGGCTGTTCCATGG
Source organism: Bradyrhizobium sp. 142 (assembly GCF_023074015.1). Classification (NCBI taxonomy): domain Bacteria; kingdom Pseudomonadati; phylum Pseudomonadota; class Alphaproteobacteria; order Hyphomicrobiales; family Nitrobacteraceae; genus Bradyrhizobium; species Bradyrhizobium sp. 142. The sequence goes on along the minus strand of NZ_JADPKQ010000092.1, from coordinate 8,483 downwards.
TGATCGACAGTCGCCACGACAGACCGCGACGTGCTGCGCAGTCCAACACCACAGCGAGATAGACGAAGCCAATCGCCATCGGGATGTAGGTGATTTCCATCGCCCAGACTGGTTCGGTCGCGTAATCTTCATGACGCGCAACAGATATTGATGGATCTTGTGACCGGGCTCGGGTCTGGTGGTGCGCGGACGGCTATAGAGCGCCCCTAACCCCATCCGCCGCATCAGCGTCTTCACATGCCGGCGGCCGATCTTGCACCTCTCGTACCCAGCAGGCCTCTCAGCATTCGCGAACCGGCGAGGGAAACTCCGGGTGCAGCCAGCCGAGAGGCCGCATGATCGCGAGATCGGCGTGCGGCACCGGTCGCGGAAGGGATCGGAGAACTCCAACCCGACTTAAACCCGCCGATACATTGTTTCCGAGCTGTCGTTGATCCCTATGGTCGAATTGCTCGAGGTGCTCTCCAGCAGCATTGAACTTCATTCCAGCGAGTACTCGCGTGCCTACCCGGTCGCCTCGGCTTGGAACATGCTGATGGCACTGTGAGGAGCACCCATCCGAACAACAATCGATGGGCTTGAATCGGCCGTAGGGTCAGGTTGTACAACACGACGCCGGGATATCCGCGGAGCATAGGCAATGAAACAGCTCTCCCTCTGTATTGTACTATCTTTTGTTTTCGGGCTGCTTGGGCTGAATGAGATTGCGCTCGCGGACTCGACTCGGCGCTACGGTTGCATCATAGACGGCACCGATCGAGAGCCGACAGGCGATCGGAATGGACGCATCATTCTCAGCCTTCAATACACCTGCCGCGTTGCCGACGGTCTGTTGAAGGACGCGGGAATTACGGGACTGTCGGTCAGCGAGTGGGACAGTGAGAAAGGAAGGTACTTGGCTTCTATCGACGTTTACCGTGCGCTCGACGGAATTGCGGTTGGTCAGGTGTTGGAGGGGACCGGTTCCTCTGTCACGGAGGACAACAGGGCTGTTGGCATCGCAGCTTCCGGTAAGATGGTGTTTAAGTTCGCATCCGGATCGTTGGCGGCTCTCTCGGGAGGACCGTAAAATTCACGACCAAACCCGTCAGTTCTCGTCAATTCGAGATGGAATTCACAGATTGGCCTGAAGCCGCTCAACCGAAATGACTCGCGTCGCGATAACGGTCATCTCGTTTCCGAGGTCGAGTCGAGCTGTGAAGTCGCGATGTTTCCATTCCTGGCTCCCCGACCAAATAGGGTGGTGAAGTGGAGCTCGCACGTCGTGGCGCGCATTGGCGAACGTAAAAAGCACTTTGTGAGATACAATCAAGTCTGAAATAGAACGCCAATGGAAGCCGAGACGGATTAGCTCGCCTTGGTGTGCGTTGCGTGCACGGGTCACTTCGCCGAGGCATTGTCGTCCGCGGCTGGCGGTGCGGGCCGTCTCGGCTTCTCCGAGAAGAGGCTTGTCACGGCGCTCAACGTATCGACATTGTGCGAGCGATGCTCGCCAAGTCGCGACTTAATTCAATCCTCTAGATTGGCAGCGATGTTGATCCAAGCTATTGACACAAGTCCCAGTTCACGTTGAAGCGTTCTCTTGAAACGGAATCCCGCAAAACGAGTGATATAGCCCGTTGTTAAACCGCAGCGGGAATTGATATCGCGATGATATTGATCTCTCGCTTCGGGACTGCGCGCCTGCTCCGTATGTGACAGGCGGATGAAACCGTCGCGCAAATTTACTAAATCCAATGCGACGAAGCAAATGTATTTCTAACGTGTAACTTGCATATTCAAGTCGCAATTACTTATGGTAGAATAGCCCGCGTAGTCGCGCTGATTGATGAGACCGCGAGTTATCCGTTTCGTCCTCATAAGCTCGAATGTACCTGTTGCGGACGTGTGAGGAGTTTGCCTTCCCAAAAATATCTTTAAGCTTGGCTCCCGGACAGAGCGAACATTTCTCATCGGCGAAAAGAATGCTGGTTTCGTTTCATGGACTGGACATCTGTTGACCGTATGATTGCGATGTAAGAGCGAGGTAATCGATCATGTTGCACGTCGATCCCGGCACCGCTGCCCGTCGACTCGTCCTCTGGTCAGAGCCGATGCAAGAGTCGGAGCTGTGCGCGACGGAGCAGGTCACACGATGGTCGTGGTCTGTAGCCCAAGATCCATGGCAGCCTTTTGTGGCGACTGCTGCAGCACATTGCGAGCGAGTAGGGTGCATCACCAGGCCGACTTGGGTGGCTTCTGTAGTCGGTCCCTCGACCGAGTGATCACGCAGCTTTGTTCGCGCATCACGATAGCGAGAGAATGAACATGAGCAACATGACAGATAACATTATCCCGCGAGCGGATATCGTCAAATCCACGGCCCGGCTCGGTGCCGAGATCAAGAACATCAGACTATCAGATGAATTATCAGACGAGATGGTCCGGGCTATTAGCCAGTTACTCCTTGAGCACAAGGTCATCTTCTTCCGTGATCAGGGACATCTCGATGATTTCGAACAGCATCGCTTTGCCCTCAGGCTTGGTTCGCTGGTAACGCCTATAGATATGAAGCCGGATCGTCGCAGCAGCCATGCGGACCAGGTGCACACGGACGTCAGTTTCGGTGATGAATCTCCGAAGATCTCGGTGCTACGCGGCGTCGTGATCCCGCCTGATGACCGTGACACAGCTTGGTCAAGCACTGCCGCCGCGTATCTTGATCTTCCGGAGCCGCTGCGGATGCTGGCCGACAATCTCTGGGCAGTGCACTGCAACACCTATGATTGCACCTTGACCAGGCACTCCGCCGAGATGGATGCAAGGCAATTTGGTGATGTCTTCACCGGAACCATCTGCGAGGACGCGCGTCCGGTTGTTCGCGTCCATCCCGAGACGGGCGAGCGCTTGCTCGTGCTCGGAGAGTCCGTGAGGAACTTCGTCGGCCTGGAAAGATATGCGAGCCAGAAGCTGTTTGACCGCCTTCAATCTTACCTCGCCTCGCCCGAGAATAGCGTAAGATGGAGCTGGAAACCAGGCGACGTTGTAATCTGGGATAACCGCGCGACCCAGCGCTGCGCCATCGGAAAATCCAGTGACCGAGATGGAGTCGAGAGGCGTAGCGCTATCGATGGCGATGTACCGCTCAGTATCGCTGGTCCTCGTAGCGTGGCGCGCTCCAAGCCAAAGCTGCAGACGGCCAAGGCTGCCTAGTGTGGCCACTGATCTGGTCTATCGCCATAGAAGGAAGTGATCTGAATTGAGCGTCATGAAGGCTCTCCTGCGCGCAATGAGGCTGAGTAGCTGATGCGTACGCCTTGGTCTGTTGTTTCCCGACGTAAACGGCAATACCCCACTGAAGCTCGAATGGATTCGCATCAAGGCACACGCATCCAAATTGTTGGTACTCCTCATGTTCGACTCCGAAACCACCGCTCTCTTGCGTGCCGTTCTGAATGAAGTTTGCAGAGAACTCCCGGCTGGTGAGACTGGCACCCGAACGCACGTAGCTTCGAGAATCCTTGAAGCTGCGTCACGAGGAGAGACGTCCATTGAGGTCCTCAAGCAAATCGGCCAGACGGCGTTGACCAGCGCTCCGACCATGTGGCCTCAGAAGGGCTTCCACCTTGTTAATCCGGCAGCCGTGGTCGGGGTGGCGAGCTCACAGGAAACCAACATGGATTGACGGGCCCAATCCATATGGCCACCGCGGGGCTGATCCGCAGCGACGATTGGCCCGAGATCGGGCAATTGGCTGCCTGCGAGCGAGTAGGGGGCTACGGCATCAGATGGCTGAATTGAACCTCTTCTTTGTCGTTCGTTAAGAAGCTATTTCAGCCTCGGTGAATGATAAGTGGCCGCTATGGCTGCGGTCAAGACGACGCATCCAAAAACCCTCAGCCAGGCGAAGATGCTATGAAAAGCTCATCCGCGTCACTGCTCAAGATGGACGCGATATCAACGAGCGCACGGTCTGGATGATATTGGGCTCACCCTCGCTGCTGAGTGCCTTGCGCAAATGTACGATATGAGCATCGACAGTCCGGAGGGGCGACGGCGGTGCCCTTCCAGACGGCCGCGACGAGCTGGTCACGTGAAACGATTTGCCCAGGATAACGAAGCAAATGACACAGCAGCCTGAACTGGGTAGGTGATGTGTGCACGCGCCGGACGCCCGCGACAACCTCTTCGCGTTCTAAGACAAACGACAATATCTGCAAAGCGCAACTCGCCGGCCCATTCGGTGCTTGCCATATCGATCGAATGTCAGTCAGGAGCGCAGGCGCCCTTAGCGGCTTTTGAAGAATTGTAACGGCTTCCGAGGGATATATTATGCGACGCCAACGTTCGCTGTCTGCGCTCAGAATGAGACTCGAGCGCCGGGGTTTGTGACAAGCAGATCAACGGCCTGCTTGGTCGGCTGCTTGTCGGCGAGCATGTCTGTGTCGAGAATAGTAAGACAGGCGTTGTTCTTGCCGGCAAGCACGGCACCGATGCGGACGTCGTCGGTCGCAACGGTCAGATGCCCCTCGTTTTCAAGTATTTATGAAATGAGCGATGCAATCGTCTCGCCGATGATGATCACAATAATCCGTCGCGCAAGCCTTGTTCGTGCTTCGTCTGTCGGCGAGAGAGCTTTCTGCTGGATTTGAAGGTCGCGTATTGGTTCGAGGTTGTTCCCGCGCATTGTTCTATTAGAGGATCGTGGACTGGGTGGATTCGCCCAATCGCAATGAGCGTTAAAGGAAGCACTTCGAGGGATTTGTATCAGCTACCAGAATTGAGAGCCGTGGCCCTGCTTGACTCAAGGCTCTGCCGGGTTCGATAGGAATGTAGGTTTCTGGCCTTGGAGATCCCGTTAGCTGCCCTTAGCGGCAGATACCGTCGAGGGAAGACATGCCAATCAGCTTCGCGAAAAAAAACGAGCTTCTGCGTCGATCGCTTTCGGAAGCCAACCCAGCGCGTGAGCTGACCGAACTCCTGGGCGAGGCCGCTGCGCAACATCCCCTGCGACAAACGGGCCCCAGAAGACGTAGCCGAAGCCGTGTCGTTTCTCGCGAGTCCGCGATCGAGAGTCATAACGGGGCAAACCTTGATCCTCGATGACGGATTGACGGCGCAGGTTCGCACATCTGGTCTTGCCGAGCAGGCCCCATTTACAAATCATGTGATCTCCGCTGCGCGTGCTGCGGTCTAGCCGTTCACGAGCAGTGCGCTGATGGGCGCCTTCAACCACATCCTGATCAGCCGCAAGACGTGCCGATCGACGATGCGTCGCGCCACCGATTTGAGAAGTTCCGAATGCGGGATCGTGTCGAAGTACTTCGATAGATCGGCGTCAACCACGTCGGTGTAGCCCCGGCCCAGCAGCCGGTGCACTTCCTTGACAGGGTCGGTTCCCCTTGTCACACCGCTCGTACCCGCATTGTATTTATCGCAAATCTCAAAGTCCGGCCCGACCGCAGACAAGTGCGGAGCCGCGGCGAGCCATTCCTCGATGATGAGATGTAGGGGTCGAGCATCGGTGGCACATAGCTGCCCGATGAATGCCCTGCGCAAAGCGTCTTGGCGCCTTGCCCGAGAGCTCGGCGATGGTTGGAAAGAGGGTGAGCAGCACCGGCGCGCCACGGCGCTGAAGTGTTGGCAAACAGTCGTGAGATCGTTCGATATGTCCTCGAGAACGAACACTATATTTTCGAGGGGCACGAGCTCCGAGAAGAAGCTCTTCGAAACAGGGTCGTCCTGGCCGGTAGGGCCCTCGAACTTCACCTCGACGAATGGAACGAGGACATCGCGATCATCACGCGCAGCTCTGCCTACACTCATGACCAGCGAACTGAAGATTGATGATATGTAGGTGAGCCGGTCGACTAGGGCGCTTCCGTATAGCATGACGGCATCGGGGTCGCTTTGCGGCGCATCTGGGCTCAAAGCACCAAGATCATCTTCAGTCGACATGTTCGCTCTCCTCGCCGTATGGATGCAGTATCCCCACGGGGAATGAGGCAGGTTTCGGATTGCTCACCGCCTCAATCGCGTAGAAGCCATGACCCTCGGCCTTTTTTGCCTGCACAACCGTGACTGAAAAGCCTTGATATGAGTTTTTCGTCGGAGCCTTCAAATATCCGGGCGCTGAAGGTGTTGGTCCGTGGAGATGGAGCAAATAATCTTCAATTGCGCGACACGCGTTCCGTAGCCCCGCGGAATCATGAGTGTGCACCGAGCCGCGAATCGCCAAGTTGAAGAAATCCCGAGGAACAACCGCCTCTGCTACAACGTGCTGAGGATGAGCGGTTCCGACTCGCGCGAATGTCTCTCTCACCTGCGCGGGTAACCGGTCGCGGTTCTTCGTTTCGCGCTTTTCGCGCCTTTCCAGCTCGAGCAGGCCGCCACGGGTCAGGGCGAAAAGGGCAAATTTGCCTTGGGTTGTTCGTTCGACGAACCGCGCATTAGTCATCAAACGAAGAATCCTGCTGAGCTTGGCATCTCGCAGATGTAGTCTCTTGGCGATCGCCGCCTTCTCCATCTGTCGGGACGGCGTGTCGCGGAGCAATCGAAGTATTGGCACTACGTGCTGACGATGCAGGACCTTGCTTGGACGTGGATCGTGTCCCCGCCAGTGGTGTAGCTCGGTAGAGCAAAGCCGTCCGCACGCGCGCCCTCACACAGCGCTGTAGCGGGCGGACGGCTTTGCGGTGGTCACCGGCGATTCGCCGGTAGGGTCGGGTTGCTGAGACCAACCTGATTCGAGGAACCACCGATGACCCACGAGATGATGAACCGGCGGACGCTCGTGGAGAAGACCCCTGATGCGGATCTGTTGCGCGAGATGATCGGCTTTGCCGCACAGCGTCTGATGGAGCTGGAAGTGGAAAGCCAGACCGGGGCAGCCTATGGCGAGAAGAGCCCCGAACGCCTGGCTCAACGCAACGGCTACCGCGACCGGATCTGGGAGACCCGGGCCGGCGCGGTCGAGCTGCGCATTCCCAAGCTGCGCAAGGGAAGCTACTTCCCGGGTTTCCTGGAGCCGCGCCGGATGGCCGAGAAGGCGCTGACCGCGGTGATCCAGGAAGCCTATGTGCAGGGCATCTCGACCCGCTCGGTCGACGATCTGGTGCAGGCTATGGGGATGAGTGGCATCTCTCCAAGAGCCAGGTGAGCCGGCTCTGCGCCGAGATCGACGACAAAGTGAAGGCCTTCCTCGGCCGTCCAATCGAGGGCGACTGGCCTTATTTGTGGATCGACGCCCCCGGCAGAGGCTCCACTTATCGATGCGGAGATTCTGTTCAGACAATCGGGACCGGCTCACTGCGCCAGCTCTCTCGCTCAATGGTATCCACTTGCTGGTTCAATTTCTTCAGTTGGTTTACAAGAACAGCCAGTGCGATACGGGTATTGGCTGACAGCGGTAGCCGTCGCATCGAGAGCGTCGCGTCAAGACTCATGTTCGCGCGCATTAGATCGAGATGACTCGTTCAAGGGAGGACAGGGCGCAAAGCGCCACTTGCCGCTCTATAGGGGCGGGGAAGATGCGCAAAGCGGCCCGCGTCACCACGCCGAGAATCCCTTCGCTGGCCGATGAAAAGCTGCTTGAGATCGATGCCAGTGTTGTTCTTGATGTATTTGTGCAAGCTCTGTAGCACCGTGCCGTCGGCGGTAACGACTTCGAGGCCGAGGATCAGGTCGCGCATCATGCCGTACCGGATCACGCGATTGCCGCCGGCATTGGTTGAGATGTTGCCGCCGATCGTGCAGCTACCGCGCGCCCCGAGATCGAGTGGAAACATGTAGCCTTCCTGCCCGACCCGTTCCTGTACCTTCTGCAGGGGCGCGCCAGCCTGCACCGCTGCTGCGCCTGAGGAGGTGTCCACCTCCTCGACTGCATTCATAAGTTCCATCGACAGCACAATTTCATTCGGATTCGGCAGAGCGCCCCGCACCAATCCGGTCATGCCGCCCTGCGTCGTTAGAGGCACTTTCTTACTGTGACAGAGCCGGAGCAAGGCGGAGATATCCTCCGTCGTCCTTGGACGGACGACCGCTCGCGGCTTCGCGACCGATTTACCAGCCAAACGTGGTAATAGTGAGAGTCAATGTCCGTGCCAGTTAGCACCGAACTTTTGCGGAGCGCCTTGCACAGTTGGTCGATGAAACTGTCGGTCATGTCCCTCACTCGAGTTAAAAATCATGGCATGTCCCGATTAGAACGCTACAGCGCTCTCCTTGACGTGCAGGGGAGGTTTCTCAGCAACCTTCTCGAGTTCTTTGAGAGCCACAAATCGCGTCCGCGCATCATTGTACCGATCTAGGGTCTGTACCTAAATAGCGCCACATGATTCCCTTGCCCGCGAGTTTTTGATTCGGGAGCGAGAGAATGCGTGCGGGTTTGTTTTGGCTGAATAACAGGCAATGGGCACGTATCGAGCCGCATCTGCCGACGGGACTGACGGGGCCGGATCGGGACGACGACCGGCGCATCATCAGCGGGATCATTCACATGCTGC
>NZ_JADPKQ010000286.1:0-588 GCF_023074015.1 Bradyrhizobium sp. 142 | reverse complement strand
CCTTCTTCAGCTTGGGATTGAAGCCGCGGATGCCAAGCCGGATCAACGTTGCTTTCATTCGGTTGACGATCCGACTTTGCTCGCCGACGAGGCTCGCGTGCTCGCGGTTGGGCCGCTTGGCATCTTCGTCCTGGGTTGTCGGGATCGCCACCATCTTGCAGTGATCACGCTCGCCGCGCAGCCAGCCGAGGAAAGAGCGTTTGAGCAGCTCGGTGTCGAGCCGATCGGTCTTGGCGCGCCGGTGCTCGCGCGACACCGCCACACTCGATGCGTGAATGACGTGGGCCTCAATGTCGCGCGCCCTGAGCCAGCGTGCCAGCCAGAAGCCGTCACGGCCGGCCTCGAAAGCGACCGCGATGCGTTTGATCCGATGCCCTGCCTTCGCCGCTTCCTCTCGCCATCGATGCAGCAACTTCAGCAAGGCGCTCTCGTCGACCGCGAGCTTCTTCAATGGCTGGCGCTCGACGCCAGGCACGATGCCGGCGACGAGCCAGCTCGACAGGCTCAGTTCGATAACGGCGATCAGCGTGCCGTCCGGGTCGAGGGGGCTCGGGGATCGGCTCAGATCGTTCAATTTCTGCATGGGGC
>NZ_JADPKQ010000173.1:0-28609 GCF_023074015.1 Bradyrhizobium sp. 142 | reverse complement strand
TCACCTCGATGCTGGAGGGATCGATTTCATGGTTGATGACACTTTGTCCCATCAGCCATCGATGCAGCCAGTGGCCGTCGAGACCCGCCTCGTAGCACGTACCGGCCGGCCATCTGCGGCCGCCTTCTTGCGCATGTCGGCAAGCCGGGCCGTCAAGGCGGCCAGGTCGCCGCCACCGATCGTATAGCGGCTCAGCTTCTGCGATCCCGGCAGCAATACGCCGAGTTCCATTTCGCTTGGCTCAGTTCAAAAGCCAGATAAACCGTGGCATGCTCCGCCGCGGCGGGTGTCTCAGTGCGATCGAGCTTGATCATCTTGGTCCTCCGAGGCTGGATGGTTTGCAATCTAATCCTACCTCCCCTGGCCACCCGCCACCCATAGGATATGAGGCGTGAGCCATGCGACGCAAAGCGTCGCGTGGAGAGCCTCGAAGGATGAACGGCCGAGATGCAGCCGGGCCGTCGCCCTTCGAGGCTTGTCCTACGGCGCAGTGCGCCGCAGGACGCGCGCCTCAGGCTGACGGTGATGAATGGGTGGGATGGCGAAGCGTAAACCACCCTATGGTCAATCAGCGCTCACGCGCCCTCCACGCCTGCCTCGTGCGGCGTGAACTCGTAGACCGACGAGCAGAACTCGCAGGTCACGACGACCTTGTCGTCCTTGACCATGGCGGCGCGATCGTCCGGCGAAAAGCGCTTCAGCATGGCGGCGACGGCGTCGCGCGAGCAGGAGCATTGCGCCTTCAGGACCAGCGGATTGAACACACGCACGCCGCGCTCGTGGAAGAGACGGTAGAGCAGCCGCTCGCCCGAGAGCTCGGGATCGATCAGTTCGACATCGTCGACGGTGTCGATCAGCGCACGTGCCTCGACCCAGGCATCGTCCTCGGCAATGCTGTGCACTTGTACGCCTTCGGGCGCATCGCCGGGATGCAAATCGGCCTGCTGCGCGCGCTCCGGCGCTTTCGGCAGGAACTGCATCAGCATGCCGCCGGCGCGCCAGCGGTGCTTGCCGCCATCGTTCGAGCGCCACTCCTCGCCGACGGCGAGGCGGACGCGCGTCGGAATCTGCTCGGAACGCAGAAAATATTCGTGGGCGGCGTCTTCCAGGCTGCCACCGTCGAGCGCGACCAGGCCCTGGTAGCGGCTCATGTCGGGACCCTGGTCGACGGTCATGGCAAGATGGCCGCGCCCGAGCAGCGAGCCGGAGTCACGTGCATCGCCAAGGCGCGCGGCGTCATAGCGGGCATAGGCGCGCAAATGATCCGGCGCCTTATAATCCACCACCAGGAACGACACCGGGCCGTCGGTCTGGGCCTGCAGGATGAAGCGGCCCTCGAACTTCAGCGCTGAACCAAGCAGCGTCGTCAGCACGATGGCTTCGCCGAGCAGCTTGCCGACCGGGGCGGGATAGTCGTGCTTGGTGAGGATCTCATCGAGCGCCGAGCCGAGCCGCACCAGGCGCCCGCGCACGTCGAGTGCGTCGATCTCGTAGGGCAGCACGGCGTCATCGATCGGAACCGCCGATGGCGCGCGAACCGGGCCTTCGGGCCTGGTTTTCATGTCAGGGGATTGGGAAACCATGGCGCTCTATCTGGGGTCGGAAGAGGTGGATTGGAAGGGGGCAGTTGAGTAGCGTGTTCCGGATTCGAGTTGAGATCTACGAAGCAATTTCAAACTCGATGTCGTCCCGGACAAGCGCAAGCGCAGATCCGGGACCCATCGCCACAGGCTTGGGTTTGGCGAAGCACATCAGCCTTCTCCAGTCTGCCACAAGATAGATCACGCGGTATGGGTCCCGGATCGGCGCGCGCTTCTGGCGCGCTTGTCCGGGACGACGAGTGGCGTTTATGGCCGGCAAAAAACGCTAGCGCATACCTATTTCACCGCGTCGAAGCACCAGGCCAGGATGCCCTTCTGCGCGTGCAGGCGGTTTTCGGCCTCGTCGAACACGACCGATTGCGGGCCGTCGATCACCTCGTCAGTGACCTCCTCGCCGCGATGGGCGGGCAGACAGTGCATGAACAGCGCATCGGGCTTGGCCAGCGACATCAGCTTGGCGTTGACCTGATAGGGCTTGAGCACGTTGTGACGGTGCTCGCCTTCCTTGTCACCCATCGACACCCAGGTGTCGGTGACGACGCAATCGGCGCCGCGCACCGCGGCTTCCGCATCGGTACCGAGCATGATTGGGGCGCCGGTCGTCTTGATCCAGTCACGCATTGCCTTCTTCGGCGCGAGCTCCGGCGGCGTTGCCACATTGAGCTGGAACTTGAAACGCTCGGCGGCATGGGCCCAGGACGCCAGCACGTTGTTGTCGTCGCCGGTCCATGCCACCGTCTTGCCCTCGATCGGGCCGCGATGCTCCTCATATGTCATGAGGTCGGCCATCACCTGGCAGGGATGCGAGCGCCGCGTCAGGCCGTTGATGACGGGCACGGTCGCGTTGGCCGCAAGCTCGAGCAGCGCATCGTGGTTGAGGATGCGGATCATGATGGCGTCGACATAGCGCGACAACACGCGCGCGGTGTCGGCGATGGTCTCGCCCCGACCGAGCTGCATCTCGGCACCCGTGAGCATAATGGGCTCGCCGCCGAGCTGGCGCATGGCGACATCGAACGACACCCGCGTCCGCGTCGACGGGCGTTCGAAGATCATCGCCAGCGTCTTGCCTTCGAGCGGCTTGACCGGCTGATGCGCCTTCTGCTTCGCCTTCATCGCGGAGGAGGCGGCGAGCATGCTCTTGAGCTCCGATAGCGGCAGCTCGTCGATATCGAGGAAGTGCTTTGGGGTCTTGTTGGCCGTCTTGCTCATCAGCTTGCCGCCCGCTTGGTTTGGCCCGCCGAAATCGCGGCACAGGCGCGTTCGAGCCGGGCAACGCTGTCTTCGATCTCGACCTCGGTAACGATCAAAGGCGGCAGGAAACGCACGACATTATCGCCGGCGCCGACGGTCAGGAGCTTTTCATCGCGCAGCGCCGCAACCAGATCGCCGGATGGCACCACGGCCTTGATGCCGATCAGCAAGCCCTCGCCGCGGACTTCGCTGACGACGTCGCCATGGCGGTCGATCACGGACGCGAGCTTCTGCTTGAGCAGCAGCGACATCTTCTGCACATGATCGAAGAAGCCGGGATTGAGCATGACGTCGAGCACTGCATTGGCGGCGGAGACCGCGAGTGGATTGCCGCCGAAGGTCGAGCCGTGCGAGCCCGGGGTCATGCCGGACGCCGCTTCCGCGGTCGCCAGGCACGCGCCGATCGGGAAGCCGCCGCCGAGCGCTTTCGCCAACGACATCACGTCGGGCGTGACGCCGAGGCGACGATGGGCGAAGAGATCGCCGGTGCGGCCCATGCCGGTCTGCACCTCGTCGAACGCAAGCAACAGGCCGCGTTCGTCGCAAAGCTGGCGCAGCGCCCTGAGAAACGCCGGCGTGGCCGAACGCACACCACCCTCGCCCTGGATCGGCTCGATCAGGATGCCCGCGGTCTGCGGACCGATCGCCTTCTTGACGGCATCGAGGTCGCCATGCGGCACCTGGTCGAACCCCTCCATCGGCGGACCGAAGCCTTCGAGATATTTGGCCGAGCCGGTCGCAGCCAGCGTCGCAAGCGTGCGGCCGTGGAACGCGCCTTCAAACGTGATCATGCGGTAGCGGTCGGGATGGCCCTTTGCGGCGTGAAAGCGGCGCACGATCTTGATCACGCATTCCATTGCCTCGGCGCCGGAATTGCAGAAGAACACGAAGTCCGCGAAGCTCTCATTGCACAGACGTGCCGCCAGCCGCTCGCCGTCGGGGCTCTGGAACAGGTTCGACATGTGCCAGAGTTTCGTCGCCTGCTCCTGCAACGCCTTGACCAGCGCCGGATGGGCATGGCCGAGCGCATTCACAGCGACGCCGGAGGTGAAATCGAGGTAACGCTCGCCGTTGGTTGCGATCAGCCAGCAGCCTTCACCGCGCTCGAAACCAAGGTCGGCCCTGGCGAAAACGGGAAGCAGATGCGGCGCGGCGCTGTTGGTCATGACGGTCACTTGGATGTTGAGGCCGGCCTCAACGCGCTTACGCAGCGCACCATTGACCGGCCCGAAAAACGAAACGTGCCGCCTTTTAAGGGCGGCACGTAGTACTATCTTATGCTTGGTAAAACCGGTGTCAATGCCGCCCGGAAAGCCTCGCGAAACGCTGAATCCGTAGTCTTGCGGTGCCGATTTTGCGAGTTTTAGCCACGGAACATGTGGAAGCGAGTCGGCGGACTCTTGCGCGTGAGTCACGCCATATTGTAGCGTTTGGCTTGTCAGATACGACATCTCGTGCAGCGGTTCTGATCTCTAAGTCCTCATGTACCGGCGTAAACGTTCGGGCGCATCTGGTGCGCCCGGCGAGCCTTAAGGGATTCTGGCGGCACGGGTTTTTCAAAGCTTAGGCATTCGCTGTGAGCCGGTATGGCAGGCGCGCAGCGAGGGAAAGGGTGCAATGACGGTTTTGACCTGGTCGGATGATCGCGTCGAGCAGCTGAAGAAGCTCTGGGAGGCCGGACTTTCGGCCAGCCAGATCGCGGCGGAGCTCGGCAATGTGACCCGCAACGCCGTGATCGGAAAGGTGCACCGGCTCGGCCTGTCCGGCCGCGCCAAGAGCCCTTCATCCGCTGCTCCCCGGCCGCGCAAGGCGCGCCCGGCGCAGCACATGATGCGGGTGAACCGTCCGATCTCGCGCGGCAATACGGCGCTGGCGCAGGCCTTCGAGGTCGAGGTGGAGCCGGATCCGGTCACCTACGACAACGTGGTGCCGATGAGCCAGCGGCTGTCGTTGCTGGAATTGAACGAGGCGACCTGTCACTGGCCGGTCGGCGATCCCTCGAGCCCCGATTTCTTCTTCTGCGGCGGCAGGGCGCTGTCCGGCCTGCCCTATTGCGCCCAGCACTCGCGCGTCGCGTACCAGCCGGCGGCGGACCGCAGGCGTGCACCGTCCAAGCCCGGGCCGCGGTAAGCTGGCGGATTAGCTGACTGCAAGGATAGCGCCGTCACACGATGACCGCGCAAATCACTCAGTGTCTCCCGGACAAGCGCGCCTCAAGCGCGCGCAGATCCGGGATCCATGGCCACCGCAAGATGTGGTTACGGGGACTCGGAGTTACCTTTTTTGCGCAACAACCACTCCCTGTGGCTATGGGTCCGGGATCTGCGCTCCGCTCTGGACAACGCTGCGCGTTGCAAACGTTACGCTTGTCCGGGACGACGGCTGAGAGTGTAGCGGCAGCTCGCTAAATCAGCTCGCAAAGGCCTACGCCTGCTCCGCTTTCGCAAAACGATCGTCCAGTGCGTAACCGGCGCCGCGGACGGTGCGGATGGGGTCCTGCTCGCGGCCGAGATTGAGCAGCTTGCGAAGGCGGCCGATGTGCACGTCGACGGTACGCTCGTCGATATAGATGTCGCGGCCCCAGACGCTGTCGAGCAGCTGCTCGCGCGAGAACACCCGGCCGGGGTGCTCCAGGAAGAACTCCAGCAGACGATATTCGGTCGGACCAAGATCAATCGGACGGCCTGAGCGCGCGACGCGACGTTTGTCGCGATCGAGTTCGATGTCGCCAAAGGCGAGCACGGTGGCAAGCCGCTCCGGGCTTGCGCGCCTGAGCAGGCCCTTCACCCGCGCCAGGAGCTCCGGCACCGAGAACGGCTTGACGATGTAGTCGTCGGCGCCGGTCGCCAATCCCCGCACCCGCTCGCTCTCCTCGCCGCGGGCGGTGAGCATGATGATCGGGAGCTGCTTGGTCTCGGGCCGGGTGCGAAGCCGCCGGCACAGCTCGATGCCGGACAACCCCGGCAGCATCCAGTCGAGCACGATCAGGTCGGGGATATGCTCCTTGAGGCGGGTGTCGGCGTCGTCGCCGCGCATCACCGTCTCGACGTCATAGCCGTCGCCTTCGAGGTTGTAGCGGAGAAGCTCTGTCAGAGCTTCCTCGTCCTCAACCACCATAATGCGTGCGCCCATGGGCTCGTTGCTCCCTTGAGTCTTTAGGTATTCGGAACCGTGGTGGCGAAGGTCGTCATGTCGCCCTTCGGCCGCTTGTCGGTGATGGCCTGACCCTCGATCATGTAGAACACGGTCTCGGCAATGTTGGTGGCGTGGTCGCCGATGCGCTCGATGTTCTTGGCGCAGAACATCAGGTGGATGCAGAACGAGATGTTGCGTGGATCTTCCATCATGTAGGTGAGGAGTTCGCGGAACAGCGAGGTGCAGATGGCATCGACTTCCTCGTCGCCCTTCCACACCGCCATCGCCGCCGGCAGATCATGCGCGGCATAGGCGTCCAGCACCGATTTGACCTGCTGCTGCACGAGGTCGGTCATGTGTTCCAGGCCGCGGAACAGCTTCAGCGGATGGAAGTCCGTCTCCAGCGCCGCGACGCGCTTGCCCATGTTCTTGGCGAGGTCGCCAATGCGCTCGAGATCGGTCGCAACGCGCATGGCGCCGACGATCTCGCGCAGGTCAACCGCCATCGGCTGGCGGCGAGCGATGGTGAGCACCGCACGCTCCTCGATGCGCCTCTGGAGGATGTCGAGCTCGGCGTCGATGGTGACGACGCGCTGACCGAGCGCGACGTCGCGCCGGATCAGCGCATCGACGGACTCCACGATCATGCGCTCGGCAATCCCGCCCATCTCGGCGACCAGCCGGGTGAGCTCCTGGAGGTCGGTGTCGAACGCCTTTGCGGTATGTTCAGAAACCATGTCCCGTCTCCTCAGCCGAACCGGCCGGTGATGTAATCCTGCGTACGCCGATCGCTCGGTGACGTGAAGATCCTGCTGGTGTCGTCGAACTCGATCAATTCACCGAGATACATGAAGGCGGTCTTGTCGGAGACGCGGGCCGCCTGCTGCATGTTGTGGGTGACGATCGCGATCGTGTAGTTCTCGGAGAGCTCCTGGATCAGCTCCTCGACCTTGGCGGTCGAGATCGGGTCCAGCGCCGAGCAGGGCTCGTCGAACAGGATCACCTCGGGCCGCACCGCGACCGTGCGGGCGATGCAGAGGCGCTGCTGCTGGCCGCCGGAGAGCGACAGGCCCGAGGCGTTGAGCTTGTCCTTGACCTCGTTCCAGAGCGCGCCGCCGCGCAGCGCCTTCTCGACCCGGTCGTCCATCTCGGATTTCGAGATCCTCTCATAGAGGCGGATGCCGAAGGCGATGTTCTCGTAGATCGTCATTGGGAACGGCGTCGGCTTCTGGAACACCATGCCGACGCGTGCGCGCAGCAGGTTGAGGTCGAGCCGGGGATCGAGAATGTTGGTCTGGTCGAGCATGAGCTGTCCGGTGGCGCGCTGGCCGGGATACAGATCATACATCCGGTTGAAGATGCGCAGCAGGGTCGACTTGCCGCAGCCCGACGGGCCGATGAACGCCGTAACGCGGTTGGTGCCGAGCGTCAGGTCGATGTTCTTCAGCGCATGGTGCTCGCCGTAATAGAAGTTCAGCTTGCGCACCGTCACCTTGGGGGGCGCCTCGGGCAGCACCGGCGCCTGGGGCAGGCCGCCGGACGCGCTCATGGATACGGACAGATCACTCATTTTGCGGTCCTCTCGGCGCCAAGGATGCGCGCGCCAATATTCAGGGCAAGAACGGTCAGCGTGATGAGCAGCGCCCCACTCCAGGCCAGCTGCTTCCAGTAGGCATAGGGGCTCTGCACGAAGTTGTTGATGGTGACCGGCAGGTTGGCCATCGTCTTGTTCAGGCTCAGGCTGAAGAACTGGTTCGACAGCGCGGTGAACAGCAAAGGCGCGGTCTCGCCGGCGACGCGGGCGGTGGCCAGCAGCACGCCGGTGATGAGGCCCGAGCGCGCCGAGCGATAGGCGATGCGCTTGATCACCAGCGAACGCGGCAGGCCGAGCGCAGAGGCGGCCTCGCGCAGCGCATTCGGCACCAGCAGCAGCATATCCTCGGTCGTGCGCAGCACCACCGGAATCACGATCACGGCGAGCGCCAGCGCGCCCGCGATCGCCGAGAAGCCGCGCATCGGCACCACCACCGCGCCATAGATGAACAGCCCGATGATGATCGAGGGCGCGCTGAGCAGGATGTCGTTGATGAACCGGATCACCGACGTCAGCCGGTCGTTGCGGCCGTATTCGGCGAGATAGGTGCCGGCGAACATGCCGAGCGGCGCGCCGATGCCGACGCCGATCACGGTCATCATCAGCGAGCCGACGATGGCGTTGAGCAGGCCGCCCTCGGTCGAGCCAGGCGGCGGCGTATTCTCGGTGAAGAGCTGGACGTTGAGGCCGGCCAAACCATTGTAGAGCAGCGTGATCAGGATCAGGGCGAGCCAGGTGACGCCGAAGGCGGCGGCGGCGATGCAGAGACCGCGGATGACGAAGTCCTTGCGGCGGCGGCGTGAATAGATCGGGTTCATATGGCTTAGTTCCCCGCCTTCTTTTCCAGCCGCATCAGCATCAGCCGCGCCGCTGCGAGCACGAAGAACGTCAGCACGAACAGGAGGAGGCCGAGCAGGATCAGACCGGACTGATGCAGACCGTCGCTCTCGGCGAATTCGCTCGCGATCGCCGCCGAGATGGTGGTGCCCGGGGCGAAGATCGACGAGGAGATCCGGAACGAGTTGCCGATGATGAAGGTCACCGCCATGGTCTCGCCGAGCGCACGTCCCAGCGCCAGCATGATGCCGCCGATGACACCGACGCGGGTATAGGGGATGACCACGCTGCGGACGACCTCCCAGGTGGTGCAGCCAACACCGTAGGCAGCCTCTTTAAGGACCGGCGGGACCGTCTTGAATACGTCGACCGAGATCGAGGTGATGAAGGGCAGCACCATGATCGCGAGAATCAGTGCCGCATTGAACAGGCTGAGATAGGACGGCGGGCCGGCGAAGACCGCACCGAGCACGGGAACGCCGTCGAATATCTTGATCATGAAGGGCTGGAAGGTGTTGGCCAGGAACGGGCCCAGCACGAAGAAGCCCCACATGCCGTAAATGATCGAGGGAATGCCTGCGAGCAGCTCAACCGCCATGCCGATTGGGCGGCGCAGCCATTGCGGGCACAGCTCGGTCAGAAAGATCGCAATGCCGAGACCGACCGGGATGGCGATCAGCATCGCGATGAAGGAGGTGACGAGCGTGCCGTAGATCGGTCCGAGCGCACCGAGCACGGGCGGATCGGCCGACGGCGCCCAGCGCTGCGTCCACAGGAACGACGCGCCGAATTCCTTCATCGCCGGGAAGGCGCCGACGATCAGCGAAATGATGATGCCGCCGAGGATGAGCAGCACCGATATCGCGCTCAACCGCGTGATCCAGTAGAAGGTGATATCGCCGAGCTTGAACGCGCCCAACGCCTTGGCGCGGTCATACGGTCCGGCGTCGTCGACGATATCGCTCTGAACGGCCATCTCTGCCACGCCGATCCCCTGTACTGACTATACTTGTTCTTGCGATTCTTGTGACACCGGTCTCGTGCCCCGGATGCAGCGCGGCGCTGATCCGGGGCCGAAGTCGTGTGTGCGCGGTGCAGCCCTTGAGCTCACACCGCGCTCGGCAACAAGAGCTTAGCTCTTGATGTCGGCAGCCCAGGTCTTCTCGATCAGCTTCACGACGCTGTCCGGCATCGGGATGTAGTCGAGCTCCTCGGCCGCCTTGCCGCCGCTCTTGAAGGCCCAGCGGAAGAACTTGATGGCTTCCTGCGAGGCGGCCTTGTCGGTCGCATCCTTGTGCATGAGGATGAAGGTCGCCGCCGTGATCGGCCAGGACTTCTCGCCAGGCTGATCGGTCAGGATCACGTAGTAGCCCGGAGCCTTGGCCCAGTCGGCGTTGGCGGCGGCCGCCTGGAAGGCTTCGACCGTCGGCTGCACCGGCTTGCCGGCCTTGTTGACGAGGCCGGTATAGGTGAGCTTGTTCTGCTTGGCGTAGGCGTACTCGACATAGCCGATCGAGTTCTTGGTCTGGCCGATATTGCCCGAGACGCCTTCATTGCCCTTGGCGCCGACGCCAACCGGCCACTCGACCGCGGTGCCCTCACCGACCTTGCTCTTCCAGTCGGCGCTCACCTTGGAGAGATAGTTGGTGAAGTTGAAGGTCGTGCCCGAACCGTCGGAGCGGCGGACCACGGTGATCGCCTCGGACGGCAGCTTCACGTTCGGATTGAGCTTCTTGATGGCCGGATCATCCCACTTGGTGATCTTGCCGAGATAGACGCTGGCAAGCGTCTCGCCGTCGAACACCAGCTCGCCCGACTTCACGCCCTCGATGTTGACGACGGGAACGATGGCGCCCATCACCATCGGCCACTGCACGAGGCCGTCCTTTTCGAGCTGCTCGGCCTTGAGCGGCGCGTCGGTCGCGCCGAAGGTCACGGTCTTGGCCTGGATCTGCTTGATGCCGCCGCCGGAGCCGATCGACTGGTAGTTCAGACCGTTGCCGGTCTCCTTCTTGTAGGCGTCAGCCCACTTGGAATAGATCGGGAACGGGAAGGTCGCACCGGCGCCCGTGATATCGGCCGCGAAGGCCGACGTCGATGCGGCCACCAAGCCAGCAACGACGATGGTTTTGAGGAAATTCATGCTGGTCTCCATACAGGGGAGCGAAGCGCCTTACGCGCCCGATCGCGCTCCCCATGCCGCCCCCTTTAGGAGCGGTCGGCTGTGCTTTTACGAAGCTTTCGTGACAGTTGGATGACAGGCCTAAGCAGCTGAAATCGCTTGAATTTCAGCTCAGAGCTGAGGGCCTTGTCTGGGGAAAACAGGCGCTGAACGTGGCGCCCTGTTTGGGCACGCTTTCGATCAGGAGCCGGCCACGATGGCGGTTAAGGATATGTTTCACCAACGATAATCCGAGCCCGGTGCCGCCTTGCGAGCGGCTGTCGCCGACGTCGACCCGGTAGAAGCGCTCGGTCAACCGCGGCAGATGCTCGGGCGCGATACCGGGGCCGAAATCGCGGACCATGACCCGGATTTCCTGGGTTCCATCAGGGGCGTCGGCAGAGGTCAGCAACACGATGACGCGACCGCCCGAGGCGCCGTATTTGAGCGCATTCTCGATCAAATTCTCGAACAGGCGCAGCAGCTCCTCCCGGTCGCCCGCGATCATCACCGGCGCCTCCGGCAAATGGGTCTCGACATCGACCTGGCGCTCCCGCGCCAGGGGTTCGAGTCCGTCGGCGACCTGGAGAATGATCGGCAGCAGGTCGACCAGGGTATCAGGCCGGACATGGGCGGACAGCTCGACCCGCGATAACGACAAGAGGTCGTCGATCAGGCGCGCCATGCGGGTGGCCTGGTTGTGCATGATGCCGAGGAAGCGCTCACGCGCCTTGGGATCGTCCTTGGCCTGGCCCTGGAGCGTGTCGATGAAGCCGGACAGCGCGGCCAGCGGCGTGCGCAGTTCGTGGCTGGCATTGGCGACGAAATCGGCGCGCATTTCCTCGACCCGGCGCAGCGGCGTCTGGTCGTGGAAGGTCATCAGCATGCATTTGTCGGCGCCTCCAAAGGTGGTCGGCACTGGCACCGGTGTGATCATCAGCTCCATCCAGCGATCGACCGGCACATGGTCGAGATAGGTCGCACGCCGCGGCTCGGTGGTCGCGATCGCCTCGCGCAGCGCGGTGATGATCTCGGGCGAGCGCAGCGCGAACTGGGCGAGCTCGTTCCTGCGCAGCGCCGGCGCCAGCTGGGCGGCGGCGGCATTGAGATGGATGACGCGGCCGGCGCGGTCGAGCAGCACCGCCGGATCCGGCATGCCGGCGACGACTGCGGCCACCGCCGCGCTCTCGACCGGATTGACGCGGCGGGTGTCGTCGCGCGAGGCAGCCGTATCGTGCAGACGCCAGGGTATCAACGCCGCCGCCGCGATGCAGAGGAACACCGCCGCCCCTCGCATCACCGACAATTCGCCGAGCGAGACCACCACCGACAGCGCCAGCGCCGCGGCGATCAGGATGATGGTCGAGTGCCGCAGCCGGTCGGACCAGGGCTGGGCAGAGGGAGAAGATGGGGCGTCGATCGCCATCGGGGCGGACTTCTCCTAGGGGGCTTGCGCCGGTCAGGCGCCGCTGTCGCTGCGCTCTCTCACATAGGCGGCTTCACGCGCCGGACCGGGGTCGAGCTTGAGCGCCGCCTGTTGCAGACGCTTGGATCGCGCGCCGATTATAACTTCGCGAAACGTCAGCAAGATTACAGATATGACGAAGGGGGATAGATAATAGAGGACGCGGAACAGGAGCATGCCGCCCAAAAGCTCCTCGCGGTCCATCTGCCACAGGCCGACCAGCATGGCGGCGTCGAATACGCCGAGGCCCCCGGGCGAGTGGCTGGCGAAGCCGAGCAGCGTCGCCGAGACGAAGATCACCGCGACCACGACGAAGCCGAGATTGGGCTCATCCGGGACCAGCACGTACATCGCGAGCGCGCAGAAGCCGAGATCGATGATGCCGATGGCGACCTGGAGCAGCGTCAGCGGACCGCCCGGCAGCACCACCGTCCAGGGCCCGCGGCCGACCACCCGCGGCTGGGTCCAGACCCAGACAACATAGCCGATCAGCGCCACGAGGATCATCATCGCCAGCGTCCGGTTCAGCCAGGGCGGCATCTGGTCGATCGCGGCAGCGGCCTCCGGATGATAGGAGATGCCGAGGCCCAGCACGGCGGCATTGCCGAGCCAGAATGTCAGGCCGGCGAGGAAGCAGATCTTTGCGACGTCGATCGCGTTGAGGCCGTAGGCCGAATAGATGCGGTAGCGCACCGCTCCGCCGGTGAAGACGCTGGCGCCGACATTGTGGCCAATCGAGTAGCTGGTGAAGGCGGCGAGCGCGTTGACGCGATAGGGCACGTGGGTATGGCCGATCGCGCGCACGGCGAACAGGTCGTAGAAGGTCAGGGTGAAATAGCCCGCGGCAACGAACAGCGCCGCCATCGCAATCTGGCTCGGCTCGGTGCTCTTGATCGCTTCGATCACCTCGTTGAAGTCGATGCCTCGCAGCATGTGATAGAGCACATAGCAGGCGATGCCGATGACCGCGACGCTAATCACAACGCCAAGCTTATGCAGGATTTGCTTCTGGCGCAGAAACGACACCGCCCTGCGTATGGCTTCCAGCATCTAGACCTCAAACAACGCTTCAGCGGCCAGGGTGGCCGGCGAACTGGCGGACGACGCACAGGCACTCAACGAACCCTTGCTGCCGGCTCCGGCGTCGCGCAGGCCCCCCACCCCTCCACTAGCGTGTTTTCGGGCGGAGTGGAATTCGCCAATACGAACAAAATCACGTGCCTTCAATATTTTAGGCAGGTTTGCGGGCTCAGGATGCACGGTTTTGCGCTTTCGACGGCAAGGCTGACGCGAATCTCCGTGGCAATCCTGCGCAGAGGCCGTGAAGTTTTGATGATTTCGGCCGCACAATGTTCCGTCGGATTTTAAGCCGATATCAATCTATGGACCGCGCCCGCCTGTTGAAAGAGGAGGCGATCCGGTGTTGTGCACGGATTTTCGGATGCGCCGCAGGGTCGCGGCGCCCGGAGTGGCCTCACGGTGCGGCCAGATAGCCGCGGCCATAGGCACTGGCCTGGTCCTCGAATATCGCCATGGCCGTGGTCATTCGCCGAAAGCCCAGGCGTTCGTAAAAACCCTCCTTGCCCGGCACGGCATAGAGGATGATCTTGCGATGGGTGCGGCAGCGCACCAGCAAGCGCTCGATGATTTCGCGGCCGAGACCTTGTCCTTGACAATCCGGGTGCACGGCGACGTCACAGAGGTAGGCACAGTCGCGGCCGTCGGCCAGCACGCGCCCGGCACCGACGAGGCGGCCTTCGTCATAGGCGAAGGCGCGAAACATGCTGTTGCCGAACACCAGCGCGAGATCGGCTGGCGCCTTGTTGCCGAGTGGAGCGATGCGGTAGAGCGCGGACAGCTCGTGCCAGTCGATACAAGCAAGATCGTCGGCCCAGACAATCGACATCGACGGAGCCCTCCCAGCTCAGTGCCACGCAGCAGTGACGGCGGCGACGATTTCGTCGGTGCCGGGAAAATGCCCTTTACTGCGGCTCGCGACAATCCGGTCGCCGAGCTTGACCTGGAATATGCCTCCCTTGCCCGGCACGAGCTCCGGCTCCAGCGCCAAGTGCCGGCGGAGCGCCGCCGCCGCGTCTTTGGCACGCTTCTCGTAGCCGCAGGGCCGGCAATAGATGATGGTCACGTCAGACATCTCGTCCTCCTTTTTAGTTTTAGGCCGCGTGCGGACGCACCGCCTCGATGCCGGCGATCCAGCCGGCGACCGAGCGGCCGATCGCGTCGGGATGATCCTCCTGAAGATAATGCAGCCCGGGCCCAAGGCGGACGAGCGCGCAGTGCTTCAGCGAGGCAGCGAACGTCTCGGCAAAATCCGGGGCGACGAGCGTTCCCGGTTCACCCGTGAACAGCAGCTTTGGATATGAGGATGCAGCGAGCGAGGCATGCGCCGAATTGAGCGCTTCGCAGACATCGGCCGGCTCGCCCTCGATCGGCAGCTCACGAGGAAAGGCGAGGACGGGGCGGCGGCTCTCCGGCGTCGGGAAGGGCGCACGATAAGGCGCCATCTCGTCCTCGCCGAGCGTGCGCACGATGCCACCGGGCAGCACACGTTCGACGAAGGCGTTTGCCTCCAGGATCATGGCTTCTCCCTCGCCCTGCGTCCTGGACTTGCGGAAGGCGTGACGCGCGGCGTCGGCCTGATGGAAATCCTGCCAGCGGGGCATCGGCCGGATGAACTCCATGAAGGCGAGTCCCCGAACGAAATCCGACCGGCGCGCGGCAAGATGAAATGCGAGCGCAGTGCCCCAGTCCTGCGCGACGAGATAGGCCGATTTGATGCCGCGCTCTTCGATGAATGCATCAAGATAGCGGACATGATCGAAGAAGCGGTAGGCGATGTCGGGCTTGCCAGACTGGCCGAAGCCGATGAGGTCGGGCGCGATACAATGCGCCACCGGCGCCACCAGCGGCAGGATGTTGCGCCAGATGTGCGACGAGGTGGGATTGCCGTGCAGGAACAGCGCGACCGGCTGATCGCGCACGCTCATCTCGCGATAGGCCATCGTGCTGCCGAGGACTGGGGCGTTGCGGATTTCGATTTCGGCTGGCTTGCTCATGTCGGTTCCCTGAACACCGTTTGGAATGCGATGGTCTTGAAACGTTCGAGCGCATCGGGATTGCGATCGACCTTCATGCGCAGGATCGCGCCCTGCCAGGACGCGAGCAGGAAGTCGGCAAGCTCCTCCGGCTCGAAATTCGATGCGATCTCGTTGCGCGTCTGCGCCTCGGCGATGCAGGCCGCGAACGGCATGCGCCACTCGGCAAAAATTTCGGCAAGGCGCGTGCGCAGCATCTCGCTGCTCCCTGCGGCTTCCAGACTGAGATCGCCGATCAGGCAGCCGCGGCCAAAGTCGTCGGCCTCGAGCCGGCCGGTGATGATGTCGAGATAACGCTTGAGCCGAGCGCGCGGCGTCAGCGAGGCGTCATCGAGGGCTTCGGCGACCAGTCCCCTGGTGATGTCGAAGTAGCGGTCGAGCACCTCCGATGCGAACGCCTCCTTGGAACGGAAATGATTGGTGAACGACCCCTGCGGGGCGCCCGCTGCAGCGGTGACGTCGCGCACGCTGGTGCCGTGATAGCCGGTCCGAAACATGACCTTGAGGCCGGCGTCGAGGATGGCGTCTTTGAGTGACGGCTTTGGCATGGAGTTATTAATACGTACGTACGTATTATGGTCAAGCGCAGAGTTGTCTCTAAAGCAATCTGCTTGTTAATCAATCAGTTATCGTGAGAGCTGGCGTCGAGCGGCCGAGCTTCAGGCCACTGGCATGCTGCGCGCGACCACGCGGTCGCGCAGCCAAGCGCCGATGGTGCAGCCGACGAGATAGCAGGCGAGCATGATCAGCCCGAGATCGAGCCAGTAGCCGAAGCGGCCGGGGACAACATGAGCGAGCGAGGCCGCGACCAGCGCGGCGACGAGCGCGGCAAGCCAGCGCGCGGTCACTTTCGAAGTGCCGTTGCCGCGCTGGACCACCGAAATCCAGCCCATCGCAAACCCCAGCAGCAGGGATCCGATCAACCAACCCAGATGGAACGAAACGAGATAGGGCATCGTCACCTCACCAGAAATTCGATGCGGCGGTTCTGGGCCTTGCCGTCGTCGGTCTCGTTGCCGGCGACGGGCTGCGTGCTGCCATAGCCGACCGCGGTGAAGCGGTTGGCGGGCAGGCCGGCCTTGACCAGATAATCGATCACCGCCTGCGCGCGCTTCTCGGACAACGTCTGGTTGAAGCCGTCCTCACCATCGGCATCGGTGTGTCCGGCGACTTCGATATTGGTGGTCGGACAGCGCAGTGCCGTCTCGATCAGATGATCGAGGATGCCGGCGGAATCCGGATCGATGTCGGCGCGTTTCGCTGCGAAGCGTATCTTGCCTTTGCCCAGAAGGTCCGAGAACAATTGCTGGCAGACGGTGCCATCGACCGGCCCCGCCGCAGGCTTCACCGTGATCTCCAGCTTGTATTGCCAGGCTTTTGGAAAGTCCTTGCCGAGGCCGGCGCGAATGTCGTTGGCAGCACCTTCGTACAGCGCATCGCCCGATAGCTTCACCTCGCGATCGGAGACGACCAGGGTGCCGGTCGACAGCCGCGACAGCGCGCCAAGCGCGGCGAGCACGACCGTGTTGAAGGAGCTGGGGGCGCCGATGCTGGCCTTGAGATTGTCGACGATCTTTTCGTTGAAGAACTTCCGCGACGCGCTGGTCGCCAGCGCAGCGTGGACGTTGTTGTCGGGCACGTAGCCGGTCAGCGTCACCGTCGCGGCAACCGGGTCCTTGTAGGCCTGGAAGATGTAGGGCGGCGCCTTGATGTCGTTGGCGGCGATCGAAAAACCCTCGGGCAGGTTCTTCAGCGCGGCTGCAATCGCCTCGCGGCCGCCGAGTTCGCGGGCCATGCCCGCCAGATTGACCTTGGTGTCCGAGATCGTGATCTTGCCGTCCTTCAGCTTGCCGATCTGGTCGAGCAACAGCATCGCGGCGGCCTCGAAACGCGGTGGTGCGCCGCGCGCCAGGCCCATCTGATCGGCCACCTCGACCCCGCCGACCTCCTTGCGGGCCGCCTCGGTCAGCCGGCCTTTCATCGACGGCAAGGGCGCGGAGCCCGACAGCGTCACCCGCACGACGTCCCGCTCGGCGTTCCAGACGAAGGGTTTTGCCTCAGGAACAAGGCGGGTGCGGTCATCGACCAGGCGCACGCCGGGCACGATCTCGACCGCCATCACGGCGTCGCGGCGACCCTCTTCGGAGAAGGCATCCGCGGCCAGGCCGACGTCGCGGCCGTCGACCGCGATCCGGGTCTTGTCCAGAACGGTCTCCTTGAGCGCGGCGGAACTGCGGGCCGACAGGTCGGCCTCCACCGGCAAGGTGTTATTCCAAGCCGCAAATCCCCACATGACGGCAAGGGGGATCAACCCTGGCCACCATTTGCCGGCCCACCTGAAAAGCTTTTGCATTCGACGACCCGAACTCTGGAACCGGAGACAAAACAAACCCTTGGCAGGCTGTCAAACCGGAAATGGCGCCCTTCCGAAGACCCTGCGTGGACAATTGGAATAACTTTTTCTTCAAGGGTGTGACCGTAAGTTGCAGGCGGAATGCCAGGGGTCGGCCGCCGGGTCATGAAACAACTGCGTAACAACGTTATCCGCGCCGGGCTGGGAGCACTCTATTTCAGCGGGGCGCACCACCTTTTGCGCCCGCTTTTGGCGGGCGTCGGCGCCATTTTCATGCTGCACCATGTGCGGCCGGCCCGCGAGGCCGCGTTTCAGCCGAACCGGCATCTCGAAGTCACACCCGATTTCCTGCGCGCGACCCTGAGCCATCTGAGCTCGCGCGATATCGACATCGTCAGCATGGACGAGCTACATGAGCGGCTGGTGCAGGGCAACTTCGACCGCCGCTTCGCCGCCTTCACCCTCGACGACGGTTATCGCGACAATCTCGAATTTGCCCTGCCGGTGCTGCGCGATTTTGACGCGCCCTTGGCTGTCTATGTCGCCAGCGATTTCGCCGAAGGCACGGGACGGCTGTGGTGGACGGCGCTGGAAGCCGTGATCGCCAACACGGATCAGGTCGACGTGCAGATCGGCAATTCCGTGCTGCGGCTCGATGCCACGTCACCTGCGGCAAAGCAGGCAGCGTTCGACCGCCTGCACGACTGGCTGCGCGCGTTGCCGGGCGAGCATGATCTCAAGCGCGAGATCGAAGCGCTCTGCGCCAGATACGGCGTCGACATCGCTGCGCTGTGCCGCAGCCTCTGTCTGTCCTGGGACGAGGTTAAGCGGCTCGCCGCCGATCCGCTGGTCACGATCGGCGCGCACAGCATCAGCCATTGCAACCTCGCCAGGCAGAGCGAGGAGATTGCCGCGCAGGAGATGGCGGTGAGCAAGCTGCGGATCGAGCATGCGCTGCAGGCGCCCGTACTGCACTTCGCCTATCCCTATGGCGACCGCGAGGCGGCGGGGAATCGCGAATTCGCACTGGCGGCGGCGGCCGGCTTCAAGACTGCGGTAACGACGCGGCCCGGCATGCTGTTCGCCGAGAGCGCCGGCCAGATGACCGCGCTGCCGCGCGTCTCGCTCAACGGGAACTACCAGGACACGCGAATTCTCCCGGTGTTGACCTCGGGTGCAGCGACCGCGATGTGGAACGGCTTTCGCCGCTTTGCGGCGGCGTAGGCCTCAATCTCCGCTGTCGTCCCGGACTCAGACGTCGTCCTGGCGAAAGCCAGGACCCATTGCCACCGCCGTTCATTTTGCGACGCGCTCGGGCCACAGCTCGTTCAAACACCTCAATCCTGGGGTAATGGGTCCTGGCTTTCGCCAGGACGACTGCAGGGTTGGCTTCCTTGACTCCCCTCCCCGCCCCGCTCAAAACATCGCCAACCAGAGGGAGGCGTCATGTTCAAGGATCTGTTCTCGCTCAAAGGCCGCGTCGCGCTGGTGACCGGCGGATCGCGCGGCATCGGTAAGATGATCGCGGCGGGATTTCTCAGCGCAGGCGCGGCAAAGGTTTACATCACCGCGCGCAAGGCAGGGCCTTGCGAGGAAACCGCCAGGGAGCTCTCCGCGCAATATGACGGCGAATGCATCGCGCTGCCGATCGACATCTCGACGCTTGCCGGCGCCGAACTGCTGGCGAGTGAATTCGAAAAGCGCGAGCAAAGGCTCGACATACTCGTCAACAATGCGGGTGCGGCCTGGGGCGCGGAGTTCGACGAGTTTCCGGAGAGCGGCTGGGACAAGGTGATGAATCTCAACGTCAAGGCGCCGTTCTTCCTGACCAAAGCGCTGGCACCGGCATTACGCGCGGCAGCTTCCGCAGAGCGGCCGGCGAAGGTGATCAACATCGCCTCGATCGACGGCATTTTCGTCAATCCGATGGAGACCTATTCCTACGCCGCCAGCAAGGCCGGGCTGATTCATCTGACGCGGCGGATGGCGGTGAAGCTGATCTCCGATCACGTTGTGGTCACCGCGATTGCACCAGGCCCGTTCCAATCCGACATGAACCGCGCCGCACGCGACCACGGCGACGAGGTCGCAACGCGCGTGCCCGCGGGCCGTATCGGCACTGACGAGGACATGGCTGGCACTGCGATCTATCTGGCCTCGCGCGCGGGCGATTACGTGGTGGGCGCGACCATCGCGGTCGACGGCGGGATCGTTTATGCGAATCCGGGGATCAAGGGCAGCGGGTGGGATAGTTGAGGCTGGCACTCCACTGTCGTCCCGGACAAGCACAGCGAAGCGAAGCGCAGATCCGGGACCTATAACCACAGGATACTGAAATAGGCACGCTGGTAGCTCCAGCGTGCTTCAACAATAAGCAGTCGGGATAATGGGTCCTGGCTTTCGCCAGGACGATATCGCAGCTGACGTTAACCGCCCGCGTCCATATCGCCCGCCTCGCGCTGGCCGCTGAGCCACAGCGCCAGCAGGGTCCAGAACGCGCCGGAGAGCAGGTAGGCACCGGAGGCAATGACGCCGAGATTGGTCGCGAGCAACAAAGCTGCGAGCGGGGCAAAGCCGGCGCCGAACAGCCAGGCCATGTCGGAGGTCAGCGCGGACGCCGTGTAGCGGTACATCTGCTTGAAGTTGGAGGCGATGGCGCCCGAGGACTGGCCGAAGGACAGGCCGAGCAGGATGAAGCCGATCACCATGTAGATGGTCTCGCCGAACGCACCGGCATCGAGCAGCTGCGGAGCGAATCCGCTATAGACCGCGATCGCGATCGCCGAGCCCATCAGCAGCGACTTGCGGCCGACGCGGTCGGCAATCACGCCGGACAGCACGATTGCGCCGACCCCGAACACGGCGGCGACGATCTCGATGATCAAGAAGCGCACCGGGCTTTCGCGGGTGAACAGGAAGACCCAGGACAACGGAAACACCGTGACCATGTGGAACAGCGCGAAGCTCGCCAGCGGCGCGAACGCGCCGAGCATGATGTTGTGGCCTTCGCGGGCGACGGTGTCGGAGATGCGCGACGGCTGCAATTCGCGGGTCTCGAACAGCGAAGCATATTCCTCCGTCGTCACCATGCGCAGGCGAGCGAACAGCGCCACGACATTGATGGCAAACGCAACGAAGAACGGATAGCGCCAGCCCCAGTCGAAGAAATCGTCGGCCGAAAGATTGCCGGCGAAATAGGCAAACAGCGCGCTCGCCACGATCAGCCCGAGCGGCGCCCCTAGCTGCGGCACCATCGCGTACCAGCCGCGCTTCGAGGGCGGTGCATTCAGCGCCAGCAGCGAGGCCAGACCGTCCCAGGCACCGCCCCAGGCCAAACCCTGCGCGATGCGTGCCAGCGCCAGCAGCCAGATCGCGGCGCTGCCGATCTCGCGATAGCCCGGCAGGAACGCGATCGCGACGGTGGCGGTGCCGAGCAGGAACAGCGCCGAGATCAGCTTGGCCGTCTTGCCGTACTCGCGGTCGATCGTCATGAAAATGACGGTGCCGAGCGGGCGTGCCACGAAGGCCAGCGCGAAGATCGTGAAGGAATAGAGCGTGCCGGTGAGTTCGCTCGCGAACGGGAACACCAGGCGCGGAAACACGATCACCGAGGCGATCGCGAAGACGAAGAAGTCGAAGAATTCCGAGGTGCGGCCGATGATGACGCCGATGGCGATTTCGCCGGCACTGGCCTGGTCGTGGCCATGCTCGCCCGAGTGGAGGTCTGCCATTGCGGGGGTGTGTGCCGTCGCCATGCGTCGCGCCCTTAACGTCCTGAAAATCAATGCCGGCCGCCCGGCGGGCGCCGGGCAATCTGGACCTGTCTGGCGCAACATTCCGCACTGCAACATTGGACAAATTGTCCAATGTCCGGATTGCTGCGTCGCAGCTACCCCTTGGTCCCGCAAAGGAAACTCATCCTCATAAGGCTCAGCCCGTGTCTCGTCTCAAGATCCTGGCGCTACTACCCTTGGCAGTGGCACTCAGCGGCTGCAATTATATCGTGCTGGCGCCAGCCGGCGATATCGCTGCCCAGCAGCGCGACCTCGTCATCATCTCCACCGTCCTGATGCTTCTCATCGTCGTCCCCGTGATGGCGCTGACGGTGCTGTTCGCGTGGCGCTACCGCCAGACCAACACGACCGCGCGCTATGAGCCGGATTGGGATCACTCGACCAAGCTCGAGCTGGTGATTTGGTCGGCGCCGCTGCTGATCATCGTCTGCTTGGGCGCGCTGACCTGGATGGGCACGCATCTGCTCGACCCCTACCGCACGCTCGGCCGCATCAACGCGGATCGCGCCGTGGATCAGTCCAGGGCCCCGCTCGAGGTCGATGTCGTCGCGCTCGACTGGAAGTGGCTCTTCATCTATCCGGATTACGGCATCGCCACCGTCAACGAGCTTGCGGCGCCGATCGATCGCCCGATCAACTTCCGCATCACCGCATCCTCGGTGATGAACTCGTTCTATGTCCCCGCGCTGGCCGGCCAGATCTACGCGATGCCGGGCATGGAGACCAAGCTCCACGCCGTCGTGAACCATTCCGGCACCTACAAGGGTTTTTCGGCGAACTACAGCGGCGCCGGCTTCTCCGGCATGCACTTCGCCTTCCACGCCCTCGACGACAAGGGTTTTGACGGCTGGATCGCCGGCGCCAAATCGGCCGGCGGCGCGCTCGGCCGCGCCGAATATCTCCAGCTCGAAAAGCCGAGCCAGAACGAGCCGGTGCGGCGCTACGGCACCATCGACTCCGATCTCTACCGCCTGATCCTCAACATGTGCGTCGAGACCGGCAAGATGTGCCAGAGCGAGATGATGGCGATCGACGCCAAGGGCGGCCTCGGTCATGAGGGCCTCAACAACACCCTGCCGCTGGCCTACGACAAGTACGCCCGCCGCGGCACGACGCTTGGGCCCGAGCCGACCTTCGTCGCCGGCACCTGCACGCCCGAGGCGCCGCAGGGCCAGACGACGGCGGCCATCAAGGCGCCGCTCGACACCGCGCCGCTGCTCGGCGCCGGCCTGAAGCGGCCGACCTTCGCGCCGCTCAAATCTTCGTCCTTCTTCCTCGGACAATTTCCGAAGTCAGACTCCTAAAGAGAGCACGCATGTCACCTGATCTTCTCAAGCTCATCTTTGGCCGGCTCACCATCGAATCGCTGCCGCTGCACGAGCCGATCGTCGTCGGCACCTTCGCGGTGGTGGCAACCGGCGGCCTCGTCATGCTCGCCGGTCTCGCCTATTTCCGCGTCTGGGGCTATCTGTGGCGCGAGTGGTTCACCAGCGTCGACCACAAGCGCATCGGCATCATGTACATGATCCTCGGCATCGTGATGCTGCTGCGCGGCTTCGCCGACGCGCTGATGATGCGATTGCAGCAGGCACTCGCCTTTGGCGGCTCCGAAGGCTACCTCAACGCCCATCACTACGACCAGGTCTTCACCGCCCACGGCGTGATCATGATCTTCTTCGTGGCGATGCCGCTGGTCACCGGCCTAATGAACTTCGTCGTGCCCCTACAGATCGGCGCGCGCGACGTGTCGTTCCCGTTCCTGAACAATTTCAGCTTCTGGATGACGGTCGGCGGCGCCGTGCTGGTGATGGCCTCGCTGTTCATCGGCGAATTCGCCCGCACCGGCTGGCTGGCTTATCCGCCGCTGTCGAACATCGGCTACAGTCCGGACGTCGGCGTCGACTATTACATATGGGGACTTCAGGTCGCGGGCGTCGGCACGACGCTGTCCGGCATCAACCTGATCTGCACCATCGTCAAGCTGCGGGCGCCGGGCATGACCATGATGCGGATGCCGGTCTTCACCTGGACCTCGCTCTGCACCAACGTGCTGATCGTCGCTTCCTTCCCGGTTCTGACCGTCGTGCTCGCACTGCTCTCGCTCGATCGCTACGTCGGCACCAACTTCTTCACGAACGATTTCGGCGGCAGCCCGATGATGTACGTGAACCTGATCTGGATCTGGGGCCATCCCGAGGTCTATATCCTGGTTCTCCCCGCGTTCGGCATCTTCTCCGAAGTCACCTCGACCTTTTCGGGCAAGCGGCTGTTCGGCTACACCTCGATGGTCTACGCCACGGTGGTCATCACCATCCTGTCGTACCTGGTCTGGCTGCACCATTTCTTCACGATGGGGTCGGGTGCCAGCGTCAACTCGTTCTTCGGCATAACCACGATGATCATCTCGATCCCGACCGGCGCGAAGATGTTCAACTGGCTGTTCACGATGTATCGCGGCCGGATTCGCTTCGAGCTGCCGATGATGTGGACGATCGCCTTCATGCTGACCTTCGTGCTCGGCGGCATGACCGGCGTGCTGCTCGCGGTGCCGCCGGCCGACTTCGTGCTCCACAACAGCCTGTTCCTGATCGCGCACTTCCACAACGTGATCATCGGCGGCGTGGTGTTCGGCGCATTCGCCGGCATCGGCTACTGGTTCCCGAAGGCGTTCGGCTTCAAGCTCGACCCGTTCTGGGGCAAGCTGTCGTTCTGGTTCTGGGTCACCGGCTTCTACCTCGCCTTCATGCCGCTCTATGTGCTCGGCCTGATGGGCGTGACCCGGCGCCTGCGCGTGTTCGACGATCCGAGCCTGCAGATCTGGTTCATCGTTGCCGGCATCGGCGCTTTCCTGGTCTTCCTCGGCATCCTCTCGATGCTGATGCAGTTCGCCGTCAGCTTCCTCAAGCGCGAGCAGCTCAAGGACGTCACCGGCGATCCCTGGGATGCGCGCACGCTGGAATGGGCGACCTCCTCGCCGCCGCCGGCCTACAACTTCGCCTTCACCCCCGTCGTTCACGACAATGACGCGTGGTGGGACATGAAGAAGCGCGGCTACGTCCGTCCGCTTCTCGGCTTCAAGCCGATCCACATGCCGAGCAACACCGGCACCGGCATCATCCTCGCCGGCTTCGCCACCGCGATGGGATTCGGCCTGATCTGGTACATCTGGTGGCTTGCGGCTGCGAGCTTCATCGCGATGCTCGCCGTCGGGATCGGCCACACCTTCAACTATCACCGCGACTTCGACATCCCGGCCGACGAGGTCATCCGGATCGAAGACGCGCGCACCAAACTGCTCGCCGGAGCCAAGTAAATGACGATCGCTGTCAATCCCACCCAATCGGGCGAGCCGATCTTCTACCTCGCCGACGAACATCCGCATCCGGAAGGCTGGAGCACCTCGCTCGGCTTCTGGATCTACCTGATGAGCGACTGCCTCATCTTCGCGATCCTGTTCGCCACCTTCGGCGTGCTCGGTGGAAACTATGCCGCCGGCCCCGCGCCGAAGGATCTGTTCGACTTGTCACTGGTCGCGGTGAACACCTCGATGCTACTGCTATCGTCGATCACCTATGGCTTTGCCATGCTGACGATGGCGCAGAATCGCATCGGCGCGACGCAGATGTGGCTGGCCATCACCGGCCTGTTCGGCCTCGCCTTTATCGGCATCGAGCTCACCGAGTTCGCCCACATGATCCATGAAGGCGCAACGCCCCAGCGCAGCGCCTTCCTGTCCGCTTTCTTCACGCTGGTCGGCACCCACGGCCTGCACGTCTCCTGCGGCCTGATCTGGCTGGTCACCTTGATGGTGCAGGTCTGGAAGTTCGGCCTGATCGAGGCCAACCGCCGTCGCCTGATGTGCCTGTCGATGTTCTGGCATTTCCTCGACGTGGTCTGGATCGGCGTCTTCACCTTCGTCTATCTCCTGGGAGTTCTGCGATGAACACCGACACCCACGCCGTCCACGCGGACCATCATCACGACGACCACTCGCACGGCTCGCTCTCGACCTACCTCCTCGGCTTCGTGCTTTCGGTGGTGCTCACTGCGATCCCATTCTGGCTGGTGATGAGCGGTGCACTTCCGAGCAAACAGATCACCGCGCTCGTCATCATGGCGTTCGCGGTCGTGCAGATCGTCGTGCACATGATCTACTTCCTGCACATGAACACCAAGTCTGAGAACGGCTGGAGCATGATGGCGCTGATCTTCACCATCGTCATGGTCGTGATCGCACTGTCCGGTTCGCTGTGGGTGATGAGCCACCTCAACAGCAACATGATGCCGATCCATCAGATGACCGGGATGAAGTGAGCGAGACCTTGAAATGAGCAGGACCTGGACCGTGACAGGCAAGGCAAAGGGCGCAAGCGGCAAGGCTGCGCGTCCCCCCTTGTGGCTCACGGTGGTCTCGCTCGCGGCTTTCGCGCTGCTGATCGCCCTCGGCGTCTGGCAGATCGAACGCCGCGCCTGGAAGCTGGCGCTGATCGACCGTGTCGAGCAGCGCGTCCATGCCGCCGCACAGCCGATCCCTTCGCCGACATCGTGGCCGACGGTCACCGCCGCAAGCGATGAATACAGGCACGCCGCCGTCACCGGCCGCTTTCTGTACGACCGAGAGACGCTGGTTCAGGCCGTCACCGAGGAAGGCCCCGGCTATTGGGTGCTGACGCCGCTTGAGCGCGATGACGGAACGCTGGTGCTGATCAATCGCGGCTTCGTCCCGACTGAGCGGCGCGACGCATCGACGCGGCTGGATGGCAATCTGCAAGGCCAGGTCCAAGTCACCGGCCTGCTCCGGATGAGCGAGCCGAAAGGCGGCTTCCTGAGAACCAACGACCCCGTCCACGACCGCTGGTATTCGCGCGACGTCGCCGCAATCGCCGCGGCGCGGGACCTGCACGATGTCGCCCCCTTCTTCATCGATGCCGACGCCGGATCACAATCCGGCGCCGGCCCAATCGGCGGATTGACCGTGGTCCGCTTTCCCAATAACCACCTGATCTACGCGCTGACGTGGTTTGCCCTCGCTTTCATGCTGGCCGGTAAACTTTTCGTCACATTCGGCGACGGGCGGTTCCGCCGCGGGCGCTTCGTCCACGAACCGGCCGGCAAAACCGCCGCCCGCAGGACGGGATCAGATGCTGGAACGATCGTCGAGCCGACCTGACGACGGTAAGTCGCCTTTCCGAGGCGAGCTTGTCGTCACGCTGCAATCGCAGGCGGACGCGCGCAGCGAACTGATTGGCGCGGCTCCGACCGACGACGAAACCAACCGCAAGAACATGGCGCTGCTGATCCAGCTGCGCTGGACCGCGGTGGTCGGCCAGATCGTGACCATCGGCGCCGTGCATTTTGGCCTCGACATCCCCCTGCCGTTGGAACGGATGGGCGCGGTGATCGGCGCGCTGGTGCTGCTCAACGTCTCGAGCCTCGTCTGGGTGCGCCATCGCGCCGCGATCACCAACAACGAGCTGCTGGTCGCGCTGATGCTCGATGTCGCAGCGCTAACCGCGCAGCTCTACCTCAGCGGCGGCGCCACCAATCCCTTCACCTCGCTGTTCCTGCTTCAGGTGACGTTAGGTGCGGTGCTGCTCGATGCCCGTTCGACATGGTCGCTGGTCGCGCTGACCTGCGCCAGCTTCGTCTGGCTGACGCTGGCCTACCGGCCGCTCGAGCTGCCGCCCAATCCGCTCAGCGAAACCTACAGCCTCACCGTTGCCGGCATGCTTTTGGGTTTCGTCCTCAACGCCGTGCTGCTGGTCGTGTTCGTCACCCGCATCAATCGGAACCTGCGCGAACGCGACGCGCATCTGGCGGCGCTGCGCCAGCATGCAGCCGAGCAGGATCACATCGTCCGCATGGGCCTGCTCGCGTCCGGCGCGGCGCATGAGCTCGGCACGCCGCTCGCGTCACTCTCGGTCATCCTCGGCGACTGGCGCCGCATGCCGAATCTCGCCGCCGACCAGGAGCTCGCCGAGGATCTCGTCGAGATGGAGACCTCCCTGCAGCGCTGCAAGTCGATCGTCACGGGCATTCTCGTCTCGGCCGGCGAAGCGCGCGGCGAAGGCTCGTCGCCGACGACGGTGACGGCCTTCGTGACGGCGCTGGTCGAGGAATGGCGCAACGCACGCTCGGCACGCACGCTGTATTTCGTCAACACGTTCGGCGAGGACGTCGCGATCGTCTCCGACGTGGCGCTGAAGCAGGTGATCTTCAACGTGCTCGACAATGCCTACGAGGTCTCGCGTGAGTGGGTGGAACTCGTGGCCGAGCGTGAGGGCGACAATCTCGTGCTCTCGATCAGCGACCGTGGCCCGGGCTTCGCGCCGGAGATGCTGGCGCAGCTCGGAAAGCCCTACCACTCGAGCAAGGGCCGCGCCGGCGGCGGGCTAGGCCTGTTCCTGGTGGTCAACGTGGTGCGCAAGCTCGGCGGCAGCGTCACGGCCGAGAACCACAGGAAGCGCGGCGCCACCGTCCGCCTCACCTTGCCGCTCGCAACGCTCGCGATCGGAGGCAGTTTTGACGCCTGACCGCTCGCTCATCGTCGTCGAGGACGATTCCGGCTTCGCGCGCACGCTCAAGCGCTCGTTCGAGCGCCGCGGCTACGTGGTGGTGCTGGCAGCCTCGATCGAAGAGGTGCGCCAGGTCCTGGAGGAACGGTCGTTCGGTTACGCAGTGGTCGATCTCAAGCTCGGCGGCGCCTCTGGCCTTGCCTGCGTCGAACTCCTGCACACCCACGATGAGGACATGCTGATCGTGGTGCTCACGGGCTTTGCCAGCATCGCCACCGCCGTCGAAGCGATCAAATTGGGGGCCTGCCATTATCTCGCAAAGCCCTCCAACACCGACGACATCGAGGCCGCCTTCAACAAGGCCGAAGGCAACACCGAAGTCGCGCTCGATGCGCGGCCGACTTCAATCAAGACGCTGGAATGGGAACGTATCCACCAGACGCTGATCGAGACCGATTTCAACATCTCGGAAGCAGCACGACGGCTCGGGATGCATCGGCGGACATTGGCAAGGAAGCTCGAGAAGCGGCCGGTGAAGTAGCCTCCCGTCATCCTGGACCAGCGAGCGGAGCGAGCGCCGATCCAGGACCCATAGCCACAGGTAACTCCGAGTCGTTGCTGCAACTCAATCCTATGGTTATGGGTCCTGGCCTTCGCCAGGACGACCACTTGCACGAGCTCCGGCATCAATCGGGATAGGGGGACGCCTCGCGGCGTCGCCCCTCCCACACCACCGTACGTACGGGTCCGTATACGGCGGTTCGGTGGATTATGCGGGTCTCGGGGC